>NZ_PDDM01000001.1:0-300000 GCF_002914585.1 Pseudanabaena sp. BC1403 | reverse complement strand
CCTAAGAACAGCAAATGATGGCCCAAGATGATTCCTAATTTGCGCGAGTCAGTCCATTCAAAGTGGAAATTTTTGGCAAAGCCTTTTAGCTCTTTGAGACTAGCTGGAGTTTTAGTGAGGTGAAACAATGCTCCCGCCGCCAAAACTGCGGATGAGATCAGGTGGAGTGAACCAATTACAAAATAGGAATAACTATCAATAATAGCTCCACCTTCGCCAACACCAATACCTAAAGAAGCAAGATGTGGCAGTAAAATTAAGCCTTGGCTACCCATAGGCAAATCTGCTCTATACCATGAGATTTCATACAGGGTAAAAGCACCAGCCCAAAAAGCAATTAATGCTGCTTGAGCAACATGAGCCACGATAAAAAGACCTGAGAGATCTGCAAAACGGGCATTCCCAGCCCACCAATCAGATTTAACGTTCGGATTTTCAGAGATTTGCATAGCTAATTAGATCAACAGTAAGTTACCAAAAAATTTGCGGTTTGAGTTGCAACTAATAGGAATTACTTGCAATAAATTTTCTTTGCTTATGCTACTAGAAAATTCTTTGTTGAGAATTACTATCATTAAAAACTTAATAAAGCTTAATATTTATAAAGAAGTGGGATAGGCAGTGCGAAGCACTGCCTATCCCACTTCTTTAGCGTCACCAAAAATTTGAGTATGATTGGATTGGTATCTCTTGCTATAACTACCTATGCTACTTGCTTCAGAACAACGTACAAAACTTGATAACTCAGATGATGCGCTGTTCTATGACTATCCGCGCTTTGTCACCCATGTAGATGATCGCTTTATTCAGCAACTTACAGAGCTTTATCGTCAGCGCTTACAACCAAATACACGCATTCTCGATTTGATGAGTAGCTGGGTGTCACATCTGCCCGAAGAAATGGAATTTGCTCATATAGAGGGACATGGACTGAATGCTGAAGAGTTGGCTCGAAACCCTCGTCTAGATCATTACTTTGTCCAAAACCTCAATAAACAGCAATTATTACCCTTTGCCGATCGCTCTTTTGACGCAGTGTTAAATACAGTCTCAGTGCAGTATTTGCAATATCCAGAAGCTGTATTTGCGGAAATTCATCGCGTTCTAAAAGTTGGTGGCATTGCGATTATTAGCTTCTCAAATCGGATGTTTTATCAGAAGGCAATTCAAGCATGGCGAGATGGGGAAGAAGGCGATCGCACCAAATTGGTGTTTAAGTATTTTGGAGCGGTTCCAAAAGGCTTCACCCGTCCTGAACTAGTAGCAAATGTAACTCCTAGTTCTCCTTTTTTAGCGATGTTAGGCATGGCTAGCAACGATCCGTTTTATGCTGTAGTGGCAACTCGTTGTGAAATATAGCGCTCTGCGCTGTAGTAAACCCCAAATTTTTGATAAAAGTAATGCTTCGCAATACTTTTATCAAAATCTAAAAATGTTGCGGTGGGCTACTCCCACCGCAACATTTTTAGATCAATTATTCTGAATTGAGCGAAATAGAATGACTGATGTTTTAGTAATTGGTGGTGGCATTATCGGCTTATCAACAGCGATCGCCCTTTCTCAAAAAGGGGCAAATGTCACTATAGTTGAGCGAGATCTGTGTGGACATGCTGCAACATGGGCGGCGGCGGGAATGCTAGCACCCGAAGCAGAGCGACTAGAAGGTGAACTATTAGATTTTGGCATCCGTAGCCGTGAAATGTATCCGCAATGGATAGCAAATTTGATGCGGTTGTCTGGGCAAGACTGCGGCTATTGGTGTTGTGGGATGTTAGCGCCAGTTTTAGAAGAAAGCGATCGCCAAGTTATATCTGGACATCCCAAATATATTAGTCGCGAAGAATCTCATCAGAGGCTATCGGGTTTAGGGCAATCTATTTTAGGCTCTCTCTGGTTGCCTGAAGATGGACAAGTAAATAACCGCAAACTCACGCAAGCCTTACTAACAGCAGCGCGATCGCTTTCGATCAAGATTTTAGAAGGAACAACAGTCTACCAGATTGGACGCGATCGCTCTCGGGTGACGCATCTCGATACTAGTGCTGGTAAATTGCAAAGCGATCGCTATGTTCTAGCAACAGGTGCATGGACTCGCTCTCTGATGCCTTTGCCGATTAAGCCGATCAAAGGACAAATGCTTTCGGTATTCGATGATGATCGCAAATTACAAAAGGTAATTTATGCTCCAAGTTGCTATATCGTGCCGCGCCAAGATGGAACGATTGTGATTGGTGCAACAGTTGAGGATAATGGCTTCGCGCAGGGCAATACTGCCGCAGGGATTGCGCAGTTATTAAACAGAGCTATTTCTATATATCCTGCGATCGCGAATATGCCTATCACCGAAACATGGTGGGGATTTCGTCCCCATGCTCCCAATGAAGTTCCACTTTTAGGAGCAAGTGATTATGAAAATCTAGTTTTGGCGACTGGTCACTATCGCAATGGGATTCTCTTTGCACCGATTACGGCTAAGCTAATCACTGATTTTATTGTTGATGGCATAGTTGATGAAAGTATAGGTTTCGTCTCTCAAATTAAGACATAAACCCAAAGAGAGAATTGCGCCGCAACTCTCTCTTTGGGTTTGCACATAAATGTTTGCAAAATAATAGAGCTAGTCTTTATACCAAAGCACGTAATTGCGTAGACATTTTGTGCTTTTCAAACCCTTACTGGGTTTATTGTTTTTCTCTATTCTTCAATAGTTTATCGCGGATAATTTTGAGAAGGATGCCGATCGCCATAGCGATCGCGCCGACTAGCAGTAGCTCTTTGAGCATCAATGGATTCTCAAAGGAAAACCAGCCATAACAGTCCCCGTCACAATTGTTGCGGGGCGGTGCAAACCAAGGTCGGTCACGATAGCTCCAATATCCTTGAGCTCCCAACAAAATCAGTCCGATCGCTAACCACGAAAATCCAATGTCTTGCCAAAGCTTTCCATTTGATAGTAAAAAAAGTGCGATCGGGGCAATAATTAGTCCTAATCCAAAGTAGTTATGATATTCGCTACTGATGGATGCTCCCTGATGTTTCCATATGCCAATGATTGTTGCAAATGTTGCCATGATCATGGCGAGGATGAATGCCCAGTATGGTTTGAACATGATAATTAGGATGAGCCAAAGAGATAAATAGGCTGACTGAATTTCGACAGCAAAGTTTCTGTTTTGACGAGTGGTCATAGTAATATCGATTCAAATTGAAATTAATTTAGTCATTGCATAGAACACAGCCACCATCATGCTCATATACATTATGTTTGGGGCATAGAATAAACATCTTAGGCTCGCTTACATAACCCCATACTTCAGAGATTTGCTTACATCGATCCTGAATTTCAAATGCTTCTATGAGAATGCGAAACTTTTCTAGAGATGTGAAAACCCATTCTTTATGTGGCTCATAATCAAGGATATCCCAACCCATCTGACATGTTGTCGAATCAATGACTTGCAGAATAAAATACTTCTGCTCATCAAAGTTATCTTGAACCCAAGGTAGTTCACTTACGTCAAATCCAACTAAACCTAGACCAAAAACACCTTGATCATGAGATGCAAACCATACGGCTATTTTTCGTTGTAGATCGTTTTTAGCAAGAGTTGAAGCTGCGATCGCGATGACAGAGATGAAGACTGAAGTCAAGCCATTATTCATTTGTACCGAATGAAGATCAGGTCTTTTTTCGTAACTAATTGAATTTGACATCAGTTTTTACTTGCCTTTATTCCCTAGACACAGTTATAGTTCCGTGTGATCGGCGATCGCACTATATTCCTATGTATGTTAGCTTTATGTTATGTAATTTTATGATTAGAACTACTCAGAGCTAAGGATAAACAATGCGAGAAGTTACTTTATCACAACATTATCAGATTTCTATTCCACAGGAAATTAGAGATTTGTTGAATTTGCAAGTGGGACAAAAGTTTTCAGTTGTTCTAAAAAACGATTCAATCACCCTTGTCCCTCAATCTTCTATACAATCATTTCGAGGTGTCTTAAAGGGAGCTAATACCCATAATGTACGCGATCGCAGTGAAAGAGTATGAAGTTTCTTGTTGATACTTGTGGGTGGTTAGAGTGTAAAATCAGGTTATTAAAGAGGTAATTGCTATGAGTCAATATGTTTTACTTCGCATTCAGTCTCTTCAAGAAGAGCTTGAAAGTTTAAAAAAGATTGTCAGTCATCAATTGTTGCAGGGTCAGCGTAAAACTACTTATATCAAGGTTCTGTGGAAAGACTTTGAGATAAATGATGATGATTTTGCTGATGCAAGAAGTGCTGTTTTTAAAGATGCAAATAATTGGCAAGAGTAGAAAATCAAATGGATACTTATTTGGTATATACTCATGCTCTAGCTTGGTTTATTGCTGAAGACAAACGTTTATCATCTTTGGTGGAGAATCTTCTTAATCAAGCTCAAGAGGGAGAGATTCAAATTCTCATTCCGACTCTTGTTTTGGCTGAACTTATGCATATTGCTGAAAAAGGTAAGGTAAAAGTAACAGTTGAGCAGATTTTGCAACAAATTAATCAGGGAGACGGATTTACAGTGGTGGCTTTCGATTTCCCTATTTTTCAAGCGATGCTTACATTACCGAAAGAATGGGATATTCACGATCGCGTGATTGCGGCAACGGCTAGTTATTATCAAACAACGTTGATTACAAGAGATGAGATGTTGAGGGCTTCATCTAGAATAAAAACTCTCTGGGATTGAAAAAACAGGTGAAGTGATCGCTCCTCATACATTTAAGCTAAATGGCGATCTCCCCATCACCAATAAATTCCCTTTTCGCTAAAGCAACTAATTTCGTTCAAAAAATTAGGTGCATGTCATTAATAAAACCTACAGGATAGGAGATCGCACTATATTCCTATGTATGTTAGCTTTATGTTATGTAATTTTATGACTAGAACTGAGGTTAAGCCATGTTAACTACAGAAGCTTCTACACAGATAAATGTTAGGCAGGCTTTAATCCAAGAAATTGATCAGACTTCAGAATCTCTTTTAAGCGAAGTCCTAGACTTTCTTTTGTTTATTAGAGCAAAACATTCACCAATACAGACAGAAATACAAACAGATGTTGGTGAATTAGTAGAAGATTATGATGATCCCAAAGAAAAAATCTTAGAAGATCTTCGCCAGTCTTTAGAAGATGTTAAAGCAGGTAGAGTTCACGATATTTCTCAACTTTGGGATGGAATTGATGTCTAGCGATAATCCTAAATTGAAGATTCAGTTTACAGATGTTTTTAAGCGTCAAGTTCGAGATTTAGCAAAGCGCTATAGACGGATTAAATTAGATATTCAGCCAGTTTTAGATCGAATTCAGAGTGGCGATCTAGTTGGCGATCAGATTCAAAATACTGGGTATACAGTATTTAAGGTTCGCATCAAAAATAGTGATATTCAGAAAGGTAAAAGTGGCGGCTATAGGTTAATTTACTATATTAAAACCTCTGAGAATATTTTATGTGTTTTGATTTACTCGAAATCTGATGAGGACAATGTAACATCATTAGAAATCAAGAAAATTATTCAAGAATTTTATAATTAATATCTTGAATTTCTTGTCCTTTGCGATCGCCTATCCCAAAAATTAGCCCCAATATCTTATCTTTGCAATCACCGATGATTTCTCGAGAATTAAAAACAAAGTTAATCTTTTCTAATGACATAACCTCGGATAAAAACAGCTAACTTTAACTGGTGTATAGCTTCGGTATAACGATGGCCATTACCCACCGTAAATAACTGTTGCTTTACAGCCAATCACTTTTTCTGAGATCGGTGTATATGGGTTTTATTAGGATGGGTTTCATATGACTTCAAATCCAACAAACTTTTGTAAGTCGAGAACTATTTCGCTCACTTTATTTTGCTTGATATCCCAATTGCTTACCCTAAAAATATTCCACCCCTCTACTTGTAGTTTTCGATCTTCCGCTAGGCGTTTTGAGTAAGTTTCTTCATCAGCTATCCATTGATTACCACGTTTTATTGCATAGTGGCTAATATCATCAATCAATATTGCATATCTATGATTATTCCAAAATGCAACAAAATCTATACGATACAGATCTTTTGCCAGTGTCCGTCCCGAAGCTTGCAAAACCTTTTTCGATGATGAATGCCATTGTACCCATGCTTGTGGAATTAACATTGGTATATGCCTATAAGCCATGCCCAAATTTTTGGCATATGCTTGAAAGAATATTTTTTCATAATCAGTTTGATTCATAGCGAAAAGGGCTTTTTTTAATGCTGAGTTTGTTTCCGAGCTAATTCCACAAGCGGCCTGAAAAATTGAAAAGTCAAAATTTGGATATACATTCTGCCAAATAACACCTATCCCAGACTTCAATTCAAATTTTAGTGATTGCTTACCTTCTCTAGCAATTACAGCAAAATCAGGCTTTACCAAGCCAAAAGGAAGTCCACCAGGAAATTGATGCAGAAATAAATCATTAGGTTCATTAGAAGAGATGATTTTCGGAAGTTTGACTTGATGCCCCTCAACAACTAAGCCTTCTTGTAGACATACATTTCGCATTACTTCTTTTGACTCATTAGAAATATATGATTGCGACAACACCAATCCTACGACTTTTAAGAATTTCTGAGCGTCTGTTAAATCGCTCCAATCTATGGATGCATAATAGTCCTCAACACGTGAACGTCTCGCGCCAGTGACATCACGCTCGGATCGACCTAGTTGTATGTCAGCCATTTGGAAAATGTCATCAATCTGACGAAGAACTAACCCGACACAGAATTCACGAAATTCCAAACGCAATGCTGATGAAATGTATTCCATAAAATATTTTTTATCCGTGGTTAGTTTTAGTTGGGGGTGATTTTCTAACCAACAGTAGGTATAGAGGAGATTTTTAGAGTCACGCGCTGCATACTAAGCGATCGCCTCTGTTAATTACTGGTAAACATCTCTACGATGACCAATTTTAAGTACCAAAACTAGTAGTTGATTATCCTGAATAGAGTAGATGATTCGATAGTTTCCCACCCTAATGCGATAAAGATTATCTTCACCTGCCAGCTTGACCACACCATCAGGACGAGGAACATTGGCTAAAGCATCAATCTTTATCCTTATCCTTTGTTGTTCTTCCGTGGATAGAGATTTTAGCTGTTTGGCAGATTGCTTTACAAACTCAATGCGATACGTCATAGCCCAATCTCAGCCTTTAGACTTTCCCAAGAGATAGTACCTTCAGAATCAATAGATGCTAGAGCAGCTTTAGCATCTGCAAGATCCTCATAATCTTCATCAGCCTCATAGTTACCAGCATTTACATTCAAACCATCTTGTGAATGTTTTGCCCTCACAAACAAAAGAAAATCTAAAACCTCACTTAGTACATGATCTGAAGTTTGTTCGATTTCTTGGATTAGCGATCGCTTTACATCACTTTGAGTAGAAGTTTCTGTCGTTAACATGGCTGCACATCTCTGATATATCTAACCATCTGCATCTTAACACCCCTCAAAGGTATAGAGAAATAGTGTTACTTCTTAGTCAGTAAACCAATTAGCATCATGCGCTACATACTAAAGGATCGCCATGAGGCTATAAAATGTATTGCGAGTTACCTAAGAAATACAAGATAATATGCCCCGCCGTACTGACATCCAAAAGATTTTATTGATTGGCGCTGGCCCAATCGTGATCGGGCAAGCCTGCGAATTTGACTACTCAGGAACCCAAGCCTGTAAGGTTTTACGGGACGAGGGCTACTATGTGATCCTAGTTAACTCCAATCCTGCGACGATCATGACCGATCCCGCCACTGCCGATCGCACATACATTGAGCCAATTACCCCCGAAGTTGTTGCCCAGATTATCGAGAAAGAGCGTCCTGACGCGATCTTGCCCACGATGGGCGGACAAACAGCGCTAAATACAGCCGTATCCCTTGCAAAAATGGGCGTTTTAGAAAAATATGGTGTTGAATTAATTGGCGCGAAACTTGAAGCGATCGAGATGGCGGAGGATCGCAAGCTATTTAAAGAGGCGATGGAGCGCATTGGCGTTGCTATGTGTCCATCTGGCTTAGGGACAACTATGGAAGAATCCCGTGCGATCGCCCAAGAAATTGGCTCCTATCCCCTAATTATCCGCCCTGCCTTCACTATGGGCGGAACTGGCGGCGGGATTGCTTACAACCAAGAGGAGTTTGAAGAAATTTGTGCCTCTGGTTTAGAAGCGAGTCCCGTATCGCAAATCTTGATTGAGCGATCGCTGATTGGTTGGAAAGAGTATGAGCTAGAGGTGATGCGCGATCTCGCCGATAACGTGGTGATTATTTGCAGCATCGAAAATATTGATCCGATGGGTATCCATACTGGCGACTCGATTACGGTTGCACCTGCTCAGACCTTGACTGACAAGGAATATCAGCGCTTGCGTGACTATTCGATCAAAATTATTCGTGAAATCGGCGTAGAAACAGGTGGCTCGAATATTCAGTTCTCGATCAATCCTGAAAATGGCGATGTGGTCGTAATCGAGATGAATCCTCGTGTGTCTCGCAGTTCGGCGCTTGCATCGAAAGCAACAGGATTCCCGATCGCTAAATTTGCGGCGAAACTTGCTGTTGGCTATACGCTAGATGAAATTTCTAACGACATCACCAAGAAAACCCCTGCTAGTTTCGAGCCAACTATTGATTATGTAGTTACCAAGATTCCTCGCTTTGCCTTTGAGAAATTCCCAGGGTCTGAGGCGGTTCTCACTACCCAGATGAAGTCAGTCGGTGAAGCGATGGCGATCGGGCGTACTTTCCAAGAGTCTTTTCAAAAAGCATTGCGATCGCTTGAAGTTGGTCGTTTTGGCTTTGGTGGCGATCGCGAAGAAACCTTACCCGATCTCGAAAAAATTAAGTACAGTCTGCGAGTTCCTAATCCCGATCGCATTTTCTCAATTCGCGATGGATTTTTGTCAGGTTTATCGGTACAAGCCATTTTTGAACTAACCAATATCGATCCTTGGTTCTTGCAAAAAATGCGCGAGATCACCGATGTGGAACTTTCGATCAAAGGTCGGAAGCTCGATAGCGTCAAAAAAGAAGAGATGCTGGAAACAAAGCGGATGGGCTTTAGCGATCGCCAGATTGCCTATCTCACGGGTACAAATGAAGATACAGTTCGCGCCTATCGCAAAGATTTGGGCGTGATTCCTTCCTACAAAACCGTTGATACCTGCGCGGCTGAATTTGAAGCGCTCACTCCCTATCACTATTCGACTTACGAAGAAGAATCAGAAATTTTGCCTTCCACTAAACGTAAAGTCATGATTCTCGGTGGTGGACCAAATCGAATTGGACAGGGAATTGAGTTTGACTATTGCTGCTGTCATGCCAGCTATGCTTTACGCGCCGCAGGTTTTGAAACAATCATGGTTAACTCGAACCCTGAAACTGTTTCTACGGACTATGACACAAGCGATCGCCTCTATTTCGAGCCATTGACTCGCGAAGATGTACTAAACATCATCGAAGCGGAAAAACCTGAAGGCGTAATCATTCAATTTGGTGGACAAACTCCGCTCAAACTTTCGGTTCCCTTGTTGAAATATCTCCAAGATACAAATTCCACAACTAAGATTTGGGGAACTTCGCCTGACTCCATTGATATTGCTGAAGATCGCGAACGTTTTGAGGCAATCTGCCAAGAAATCGGTATTACCCAACCGCAAAATGGTTTAGCTCGTTCAGAAGATGAAGCCGTCGCGATCGCGCAACGTGTCGGTTATCCTGTGGTTGTTCGTCCTAGCTACGTTCTTGGTGGTCGTGGCATGGAGGTTGTCTACTCTGATGCTGAACTCGAAGACTATATGCGCCGCGCCATTATCATCGAGCCAGAACATCCTGTACTAATCGATCATTTCCTTGAGGGTGCGATCGAGGTGGATGTCGATGCGATCGCTGATCAACTTGGCAATGTCACCATCGGCGGCATTATGGAACATATCGAAGAAGCAGGGATTCACTCTGGTGACTCCGCTTGTTCGATTCCCACTTTCTCCTTGCCTCCTGAAGTTCTTGCCACCATTCGCAAATGGACAATTAGCCTTGCTAAATCGCTAAAAGTAATTGGCTTGATGAATATCCAGTACGCGGTGCAGTTGAATAACAATAACCTCAAGGAGAGCAAAGTCTTTATCCTTGAAGCCAATCCACGCGCCTCGCGTACCGTTCCCTATGTCAGTAAAGCAATTAACGTTCCCCTCGTTAACTATGCTTCACGAATTATGGCTGGTGCGACCCTTGCGGAACTCGGTTTAACTGAAGAAGTAATTCCCAAGCACATCTCGATCAAAGAAGCCGTACTTCCCTTTGCTAAGTTCGCGGGAACCGATACAATTTTGGGTCCAGAGATGCGATCGACTGGTGAAGTTATGGGCATTGACACTGAGTTCGGACGCGCCTTTGCCAAAGCTCAACTTGGTGCAGGCACACATCTTCCCCTTGAAGGAACGGTCTTTATCTCGGTCAACGATCGCGATAAAAGCGGTATTTCTACGATTGCTGAAGCTTTTGTTGAACTTGGATTTAAAGTCGTGGCGACAGAAGGGACTCACAAAGTTCTGCGCCGCAACAGCATTGAATCAAAGCAGGTTCTCAAGGTTCACGAAGGTCGTCCAAACATTAGTGACGTGATGAAAAATGGTCAAATTCAATTGATCGTTAATTCACCCAGTGGCGAAGAGGCGAAAACCGATGGCAAGATGATCCGCCGCACCGCGATGGCTTATAAGATCCCTGTGATTACAACATTAGCTGGTGCAAAAGCCGCGATCGCAGCCATAAGAGCCTTACAGACTGGCGGTATTTCCGTAACCGCACTTCAGGATTATGCTTAGAAACCATTTAAGAATTGTCTAGATCCCCCCCAGCCCCCCTTAAAAAGGGGGGAGAATTAAATTCTTCCCCCTTTTTAAGGGGGATTGAGGGGGATCTCTTAGAGCTTTTGACCGCAGAAAGTAATTCTTAAATGGTTTCTTAAGCTGTAGGGTGTGTTAGCGTCAGCGTAACGCACCCTACTTTTGGTCTTGCCGAAATTTTCGCTCAAATGAGTTAGAAGAACTTTTTGAAAGTGTTGCTAAGCAACACTTTCAAAAAGTTCTTGGTTTGGGTTTCAGCACAAAGCGCTGTATCAATGGCGGCAGCCAGATTACAGACAAGGCGAGGTAACGGGTTTTGCTAATAAATCTACTAGAAGCCTATGCAGTAGATTTGTCTGCTCTAGCATTGCCATATGTCCACAATCTGGAAATTCAAAAACATTCTCCCCATAACCATTAAAAGAATAATGGAAACTAGCAAGATGATTTACATATTTTGGTTCCATTATGGTGTCATTTGCACCAGCTACAAAATAAATCGGTTGTTGCAACTTTGAGACGATTTGCGGTAGCTTGTGAACTTCCTGTTCACTAGTAGAATCTAGCAAAGTTCCTTTTGCAGCTTGATATTTAGCAGATACAAAATCTATCGCTCTTTGTTTACCCCAAGTCTGATCCAAAGGATACTTGACACTATCTTTGGCAAATTGAACATGAACTAGAGGTATATCTTGTAGCCACTTGGGGCGTAATTTTAAAATGATTTTGCCTGCTGTCCGAAACTTCTCAAACTCTTCTTTGATGTAAATACCTCCGCCTGCATTTAGACAAACAACACCTAAAATCCGATCGCTAAATAAATGTGCTGCCCATAAAGCGATCGCACCGCCAAGGGAATGCCCCACCAACCAAACCTGCGAAAGCTCTAAATGATCAAGTAACTCTTCTAAATCCCTTGCATAACTAATTAACGAATAGTCATCGCGATCGCTAATTTGAGAAAGTCCAAACCCCCGTAAATCGTAGGATAAGCATTGAAAATCAGTTTGTAACTGACTAATCAATGGCTGCCAATAAGCCTGACTAAGCATCCAACCATGCAAAAAAGCGATCGTTGGAACTTGCTTTTTTGCTTGTGTAGGAGTTGTTAGGCTATAGCTATGTTTTGCTCCTTGAATGATGACACTGGACATATAGAGGACAGCCTATAGTTGCAGATAAAATGCGATCACTGATCCGATCATATAACAAGACAATGAGCTTAATTGCGTTGTTTCGCAAAGCTATCCAAATAAAGGCGGCGCGAAGCGCCGCCTTTATTTGGATAGCTTTGATTAAGCCAGCCAACTCTTAATAAAAAAGTACAACGTCATCGCTGAACCAACACCAATTACAAATCGCTTTACTATAATCGGGGGGATTTTTTGAACATAGTAAGCACTGATATATCCACCAATAGCCGCACCGATCGCAGCAATAGTACCCTCTTGCCACAGAATCACCCCCGCATTAACAAAGGGAATCACGATTACCGCATTAATACAACTTGTAAGCATAGTCTTATAGGCGTTCATCCGATGGATATTAGTCATCCCCATCAGCGCAAAAGTAGCCAGAAACAAAATCCCCATGCCACCGCCAAAAAAACCTCCATAGATAGCTACAACTAATTGCAAGATGATAATTAAAACTGTTCGCAATTTTCTAAGCTTAGCGAATCGGGATTGCTGTAGCTCAAGCCACATCGTCATTTTATTACTAAAAGCAAAAGCCAATGTTGCTGTCAGTAGTAGATATGGCAAAACTTGCAAAAAAGTTGCAGATGGAGTTCTGAGGAGCAAAATTGCCCCTAAAAGCCCTCCAATCACTCCCAATATGCATACTTGAATTAGCGATCGCTTATCCTTATCAAACTCATGACGATAGGCTCCGGCACTGGCTAATGTTCCAGGTAATAAGGCGATCGCATTAGTGGCGTTAGCAGTTATAGGCGGAATACCGACAAACATGAGAACAGGAAACAAAATAAAACTGCCACCCCCTGCGATGCCATTTATCCCACCCGCTAATAACGCCGCCCCAAAAATTAGTAAATATTGCATATTTAACGATATATATACTGCCTTCCCAGTGAATAATTAGTGGTGCGCGGCTTAGCCGCGCACCACTAATTATTCACTGTATAACGCCTTTTCTTAAGGTGGGAAGGGAGTATATCATGGTAACGATATAATACGATTGAATCCAAACCCAACTTTTAGACGTAAACATATCTGAGAGAAAACAAACCAATCCACTAAATTGGAAAACAATAATATGGTTCAGGTTTTTAGGAAATATCAGAAGTTTTTATTCAGCATTGTTCTTGGGATCACTATCTGTTTACTTGCAATAAATACTAGTGCACCAGCTCAATCTCATAACCTCGCGCCCAAAGTCAATAGTTCGCAGCTAGTTAATACCTCAATCAGTTTAGCAACCTATCAACAGCAAGCTGAGGCTGAACTTATTTCTCAAGGGAATTTGATTAGCCAAGGTGCTAGTTTCACTCGATTTGCTGCAATATTGTCAGGAACTGAGATTTACCCGAACCCAGCGACAACGAATGCCTCAGGCGTGCTTGGAGCAGCCTTGATCGGCGATCGATTAATTGTGCGTGGCAGTTTTTATGGTTTAAATAGCCCCCTACGTGACTATGCTACCGATCCTGCAGCCCCTCCCAATCCAAATATTACTTCAGGTGTACATATTCATAAAGGAGCTGCTAATGCTAATGGACCTTTCCAGTTCGCCTTGCAAGTGCAAGTTAACTCAGATGGTGTAAGCGGCAATGTCAAGGGCGAATATAAGCTAACAGATGAGCAACTCCAAGCTCTTAATAGTGGTGGCTTATACGTTGATATTCACACCAAATCTAATCGAGCAGGCGAGTTACGCGGTATTTTAAATGCACAGTCGTAAAACTAAAAAGCTGGTGGGTTGCTTAGGGATGAAAATTAAATAACTTATGCAATTCAAAACCCAATATGATTAAGGTGGACGAAGCCTGCCGCAATCATATTGGGTTTTATTTAATTTGCGATCCTAAGTAGCTTTTTTAAAGCTGAAACAGCCGATCTAAGTTCGCTATTTTTGCACCTTAACAGGGGTAATGTGTGGGGTATGATTTCAATCGCGCATTCCGTTATTTAAGCGATCGCTGAATCTTTGGGGCAACATGATAGAATTTTGAAAAGTTACTGAAATTATCCATAACTTCAAGTGATTTAGATTGTTAAGTATTTTTTAAGCCAATTACCTAATTTTGAAAATTAGTCCAAATTTATGGTGTGAGACTGGTTTGTATGCCTGAACAAATGCTGATAGATCGCTTTCGGATTGTTAAACAGATTAGTTTTGGCGCTTTTGGTGAGACGTTTTTGGCTGAAGATACTCACAAACGCCTGAAAAATCAAGCTAGTTCTCAATGCGTGGTCAAGCGGCTAATTACCAAAACTGACCCAGACCAAATTGCGATTACAAGGCAGATGTTTGAGCGTGAAGCTTCTAAGTTAGATGATCTCAATCATTCAGGTATTCCTAAACTGATTGCCTATTTTGAAGACAATGATCAGTTTTACTTAGTTCAAGAATTTATCGATGGTCGTCCGCTCTCCGATGAGATTAACCATACTGTCAAATGGTCAGAATCAAGGACTAGAGGTTTACTGCGAGAAGTATTGGAGATTTTGGCGTATGTCCATAGTCAAGGCTCTATCCATCGAGATTTAAAACCAAGTAACATCATGCGCCGCCGCGCTAATGACAAGATCGTGCTGATTGACTTTGGGGCGGTGCGTGAGGTGCAGCCAAACCAAACGAATATGGCATTTGGTTTGGCGAGTGGCACGATCGCGATCGGAACGCTTGGATATATGCCTGCGGAGCAAACTCAAGGTAGACCATGCTTTGCTAGTGATATTCATGCAGTTGGTTGCATGGCAATCGAGGCTCTCACTGCTGAGCCACCCTATGGTCATGGGTTTGAGCAAGATGCGGAAACGGGTGAGTTTAGGTGGCGGCATAAGGCGCAAGTGAGTGATGATTTTGTGGAATTTATCGACAAAATGGTGCGCTATGATTTCCGTCAGCGATATCGCAATGCTGAACAAGCTCTAACAGATTTACAAAGTCTCAAACCAATAGCTCTGCCGCTAGAGACGATCATAATCCCACCATTAGAGATAGCTCGTACATCACCTGAAGAAGCCGAAAATACTCGATTGTCAAAACAATTAATTCAACCCCTTCAGGAAACTGTCCCTAGTTCACCAGATTCACTACCAACGATCATAGTCTCTGCGCCAGAGGTGACTCGTACATCACCTCAAGAAGTCCAAAATGCTAGACCTCCAGAACAATCGATTCAACCCCTCCAAGAAGTCATCATTAGTTCGCCTGATTTACTGCCAAATACATTTGTAGGTTACAGAAAGCTTTTAACAATGCTAGTTAGCGATTTAGAGAAGCTAAGAGGCTATGCACAAACTTTATGGCTAAGTAGCTCAACTCAATTTCAAAACATTAATAGTGTTATAGAGAGAGTGCAATCTAAGTCATTTTCTATAGCTGTCGTAGGAATATTTAAACGTGGCAAAAGCACCTTTATAAACGCTCTATTGGGTGAGGATATTCTTCCTTCTGATGTCAACCCCTGCACTGCAACACTTAATCGAATAACCTATGGAGTTAATCCAAGGGTACAAATTATATATAAAAATGGGCGGGAAGAAGAGATACGCATAGATCAACTCTATGATTATGTTACCAATTTGACTCCAGAATCAGAAGATAAGGCAGCCCACATCAGGGAAGCAATCGTTCAGTATCCAGTCCAATACTGTCAGAACAATGTTGATATTATTGACACACCTGGATTGAATAATGATGACAGTATGACTGAAGTTACGCTTTCAATGCTCCCCCTTGTAGATGTAGCCATAATGGTGATCTGGGGTAACGCTCCATTTGGTGAATCAGAGCAAAAGTTTTTAGAAAATGACTTACTTACTAATGATTTAGGACGCATTATCTTTGTAGTAACTGCAATTGATCGCTACGGCAGTCTTGAAGATGCTAATAAAGGAGTCAAATATGTTAGAGATCGGATTAAAAGGCTTGTACTTCAACGAGCTAAAGATCAGTATGGGGAAGATTCACCAGAGTACGAAGTCTATAAAAATAAAATTGGCGAAATTAAGATCTTTGGACTGTCAGCCTACCAAGCGCTAAAAGCTAAGCAGACTGACGATACTGAGTTACTCGCCAAGAGTTGCTTTCCTGAGTTTGAGGCTGCTTTTGAAAAGTTCTTAACCCAAGAGCGTGATGTAGTCTTTTTGCAAGTAACTATTAATCGATTGATTACTTTTGCAACTGAAATTTTGACAGCCTTGAACTTGCGGCAAAGCACTTCGCCAACGCTCAATGAACAACAGCAAAGAAACATCATTCAAATGATGACGGAAACTCAGAAAATCTTGGGTAATGCTCATCGATTTTCAAAGAAACTTAATGATAATGACTCTAGCCAAGCTTCAAATACAAATACTTCAACAGAAGGCCTAGATGATGATTTAAGATCTGAATGTAACGCTGACTACACTAGATTGCGAGAACTCCTCAAGTCACAAAAATGGGAAGAAGCCAATCAAGAAACTGCGTTGATGATGCTTAAAGTCGCTGGATGTGAAAAGGAAGGTTGGATTGACAGTAACGCTATTGACTGTTTCCCAATTAAAGACTTAAAAACTATCGATCAACTATGGTTGAAATATACTAATGGTCATTTCGGATTTAGTGTCCAAAAGAAAATTTTTAAGCAAGTCAATCAGAAAGAGCGGGATTTTTTGCAACAGGTTAACTGGACTAATGCATCTCTGCATGGTGGCATCTTTTTGGGAGAAAACAATCTAAAATTTACTCTAGATGCTCCAGAGGGACATCTGCCGATGGTTTTTGGAGGAGAGCATAACTGGATCTTTACGGCATTGTAAATTATTAATCTACCTAGTACCTACCTATTAAAAGTAAAAAAAGATATGTCTAAAAATTTATCCCTGATAGACCATAAACAAACTTTATTCAAATTAACTAGTCAACTAAGACAGTTAAGGGGTTTTGCGGAACGCTTGAGCCTTCAAAGCTTGATCACCTCAATTGATGATAATTTACATCGAGTTGAGACTAATGGTTTCTCCATTGCTGTTGTCGGTGAGTTTAAAAGAGGCAAAAGTACATTTATCAACGCTCTCTTAGGAAGAGATATTTTGCCTTCAGATATTTTGCCCACAACTGCTACGCTTAACCGTGTTACCTATGGGTTAAAGCCTCTGGTAAAGATCCAATTTAAAGATGGTTTAGAGGAGTTGATAGCTCTTGAGGATCTGTCTAATTACGTCACTAAACTTACGCCAGAAGCTGAAGCAATTTCTTCAACTATTCAAGAAGCGATCGTTTACTACCCAGTATCTTACTGCCAGAATAACGTTGATATTATTGATACGCCAGGTTTAAGTGATGATGAGACTATGACAGCTATTACGCTGTCAGTGCTCCCTCATGTTGATGTAGCAATTCTGGTGATTATGGCGCAATCCCCTTTGTCTGAATCAGAGCGAGATTTTCTAGAAAACCATCTTTTGAATGAGTCTTTGGGACGGATTTTATTTGTTGTTACTGGCATTGATCGTTGCAATAGCCCAGAGGATGTTGAAAAAATTGTTGCAAATGTTGAATCTCGGATCAGAAATTACATCATAAGTGGTATAGAAAACCGCTACGGAAAAGATTCTGAAGAATATAAAGCTTGTATAAGTAGAATTGTACAACCTAAAGTCTTTCCAATATCAGCATATCAAGCTCTGCAAGCAAAACAGAACCATGATAACGATCTCCTAGTCAAAAGCCGCTTTACCGAATTTGAGAGAGCCTTAGAAACTTTCTTAACAGAGCAAAGAGGAATTGTCTTTTTTCAAGTACCCATAAATCGGATTATTTCTGCATCCAAGGCAATTCTGACAAATGCATCTCAAGCAACTAATGTTCTACAGCAGAAGCAGGTAGAAGTGCAAATCAAATATGAACAAGAAGTTGAGCGATCGAATACACAGTATAAACTTACAGTCGAAACTCAGCAGCAGTGCAACGAAAAAGTTGTTCAAATATTGAAGGCAAATCAGCTTTTTTTTAGACAAGTTGAATTTGAAATCAATCAAGCCGCTAATCATGTGATCGACACAACATTGATTACAAACTATGACTTCAATCAGTCAGTTCTCTCTGATCGCATGTTCAAATTTGATAGCAAAGTTGCTGAAGCACTTGTGATTTGTTGCCGTCGATTGGCTGGCAAAATACAGATGGAGCTTCAGCGTGAGCTATCGACCTTGCCATCAGATTTAAAGCCTTCAGAAGAAAATATTCGTGACTTTATTAAAAGTATTGGCATTCAGTTTGTTAACCTCGCTGAATCTTTTAACAAAGTGATCAAAGAAAAGAGGCTTGCCATGCAAACTTCAAATAGTAGTAAAGGTTTAGGAGCTTGGCTGGGCAATAAACTTGGCAATAATGATGCTATTAAGGTATTCAAAGATAACTACAAGAACATCGTTAGCAATGAAATTGCTCAACAATTAAAATTCACTGCAATTGTTGAGCATGTAGAGATGGATATTAGAAATTGGTTGGAAAATATAAAATATAAAGTTAATGATCTGAAAACAGAGGATCTCCAATCACAAAATTCTCTAACAGAGTTTCAAGTTCAGGCTGTCAGGGATAAAACTCAAATAGAGCTAGAAATCCAAGAGATTGAACGCATAATCAATCAAACACAGATCATCCTGAATGATGCCCAAGAGCTTTCAATAGAGTTGGCAAATTTAATCAGTAAAAATTTATAGAGCAAACTTCATGTAAGAGTATGTCCGCATTTAGAGCAGAAGCGATCGTTCTCACCCACCGAGTTTCCACAAGCTGGGCAAAACTTGAAAGAATTAGTTGAATCATTAAGTGCACCAAGTTGGGGTAGTAATGATTGCGTAGATGGAGTATATTGAGCAGCCACTTTCATATCAATAGCTTTTTGAATAAAGTCGTAGGTTTGTTTCGGTAATTGACTCTGTTTCCATACGCCCCAAGCATTAGTGACAGCCAAAGGCCATAGAAAAAACACTCCAACTGCGCCCACTGCTGCCTTGTCCAACCATTTACCAGCGCCAATCTCTACCAATAAAGTTGATTCATTCTGGCGCAGTACAACATTAAGCGAAGAGGAAATGCCGACGACATCTCGCCAGCCACCTTGGCTAGCTTGGACTAAAACCCCTCCTCCATCAACAGTTAACTTTTGGACAGTAAAATTCTTAGATTTATACCAATCCTGCAAATTATCTGCAAGTTCATTCAAATCAATTTCTGGAATTTGATAGGTTCTTGTTTCGGTCATAAACTCAAGTTTTCTCTTAAATAAAGTTGGCTGAGACGAAGATTCCAAATTGACACATCAAAAATATAAGTTGACGATTATTTAGAGCTTTTTTACTTTATTAAAGATTAAGATATATCATTTTTGCTAGCTTTTCAAGTCAAACCTCCCTTAAAATAAATTATTAGTATTATTGAACAAGCTGTGTAACTGCAATCAGAGAAAAATCAATGACACAAGATAGCCGTCAAGCTGAAACCAAAGCTACTCCCAAAACCTTTACAGACTATCAGAGAACTAAGGTAACGCTAATCCAAGATTTAGAGCGTCTAAGGAAATATTCTCAGGATCTATCGCTAAATGCCTCTATTGAAATCATTGATGATGTTTTAGAAAGGGTTCAATCTAGTTCATTTTCGGTAGCAGTTGTTGGAGAGTTCAAGCGTGGCAAAAGTACTTTTATAAATGCCTTATTAGGACAGGATATTTTGCCATCTGATGTCAACCCATGCTCAGCAACCCTCAACCGAGTCACCTATGGACTTACAAAACGGGTGCAAATTGTATACAAGGATGGGCGGGAAGAAGAGATAGGCATCGATCAACTCTCTGAATATGTTACCAAGTTGACTCCAGAATCAGAAGATAAAGCAATCCACATTAAGGAAGCAGTCGTTCATTATCCAGTCCAATACTGCCAAAACAATGTTGATATTATTGACACACCTGGCTTGAATGATGATGCCAGTATGACTGAAGTTACGCGTTCGGTGCTACCATCTGTTGACGCAGCCATTATGTTGATCCAAGCTAACTCTCCATTTGGTGAATCGGAGCAAAAGTTTTTAGAAACCGACTTACTTACTAATGATCTGGGGCGCATTATCTTTGTCGTAACCGCAATTGATCGCTACAACAGTCCTGAAGATGCTGATAAAGGAGTCAAATATATCAGAGATCGTATCAAAAGGCTTGTACTCCAACGAGCTAAAGATCAGTATGGTGAAGATTCCCCAGAGTACGAAGTCTATAAAAAGAAAATTGGTGACCCCAGGATCATCGGCCTTTCTGCTTACCAAGCCTTGAAAGCTAAACAGTCAGGAGATGGAGAACTACTGGAGAAGAGTCGTTTCCCTGAATTTGAGACTATGCTGGAGAATTTTTTAGCCGATGAGCGAGGCTCCGTTGTTCTACAAGTACCTGTCAACCGATTAATTGCTTCAGCAACTGAGATTTTAAGTAAATTGAACATGAAGCTAAATTCCTTGTCGATGGAGAAAGAAGATTTTCAGGCTAGCTATGAGAACTCTGTCGCTGAGATCATAGCTTTGCGAACTCGTAATGACGAAGAGATGAAACTCATTGATGCGGCGGCTGAAAACGTCAAGCGCCATGTCGAGCCATTGATTTTGCAGTTGGAAGATGAACTTAAGCAAGCTGCCCAAGAAGCTATTAACTTGGCAGAGATTGACCCTCGCCGCGAGTTGAAAAATAAGCAAGCTTTAATAGAAAAGTTAGGCAAGCAGGTCTCTGACGCTGTAGAAAAGGCTGCTAAGAAGCAGGCAGAAAAAATACAGTATGAAATTGATCAAGGTTTGTTCAAAGCAATTAGCCGCTTACAGGAATTTGCTATGTCCATCGATTTTGCGATTCAGCGAATAGAAATGCAGTTTGTTTCTATTAGCACAGAAGAAACTACTAGACGTAATGCGTCTGGTGAGGGGATGGCTGAAATTGTTGCTTTTGCAACTGGTTTAGGAGGAGCTTGGATGGGATTCAAAGAGGCTGGAGTGAAAGGTGCTGCTGTTGGTGCTGCTGGGAATGTTGGAGGATTATTCGCAGGGTTTATGGCTGTCATGATGATCGGTATTCCAATTACATGGCCTGTAACAATGGTTGTAGGTGTTTTATCTATGCTTGGTGGACGTGAACTAACGAAAGCGATCTTTGCTGGTGAACGTGCAGAGAATTTTAAGGCTGATTACCAAAAAGCTGTCTTGGTAGAGATTGAAAAACAATTACGAAAAAACCCCATTGATCGTAAGATTAATGACCAAATCTCTGAAATCTTTGATACTTTACAGATGAAAGTCCGTCAACAGGTTGATGCATCAATTGACAATACTCAAGATACTCTCACTGAACTATATACGCAACGGGAGAGAAATGAAGTTTTGAGCGAGCAAGAACAAAGGGATTTAAATCAGAAGAGTGATGAAACACAACAGATTTTGGGCAATGCTCAACGATTGTCAAAACAACTTCTTCAGGAGATAAACATTGCTTCTGCATAATTAAAACTGATCCACCCCTGATTTTTTCAAAGATGTCATGGACTATTAGCGTTTGCCAAAATCCAAAAAATTGATCACCTATGTATATAAAGGTTACAGAAAGTCAGCTTTTTGCTTTCTGTAACCTTCCCATTTATTTACCATGATAATTTATGACTGATACAGTCACAAAAGCTTTATCCACTCGTCTCGTAGAATCAGCTATCAACGAATTATTTACAACCAGAAATAGTTGCACATCGCGGTTTAATATTGTTAATGTAAGCAATTATTGTCGTCTTAGTGTGTCTAAGCTGCGTGATATCTAGCGTTTATCTTGCGTTGATTCAAGGGCGTTTAGGATTTAGAGCGTAGCCGCAAACCTTCCGCTATAGGCACTGGTACATTTTTTAATCGTTATGCCCAAAGTTCTCGTTTCTGACCCCATCGATCAAGTTGGTATCGATATTCTCTCTCAAGTCGCCACTGTTGACGTAAAAACAACTCTCAGTCCAGAAGAATTAATTCAAATTCTTCCTGAATATGATGCGATCATGATTCGCTCTGGCACAAAACTCACCAAAGAAGCTGTTGAAGCTGGTAAAAACCTCAAAATCATCGGTCGTGCTGGTGTTGGGGTCGATAACGTAGACGTTCCTACAGCCACAAGGATGGGAATTGTCGTTGTTAATTCACCCGAAGGTAACACGATCGCAGCGGCTGAGCATACCCTCGCTATGATGATGTCGCTATCTCGCTTCATTCCTGCGGCCAACCAATCCCTCAAGGATGGCAAGTGGGATCGCAAGAGCTTTACTGGTGTTGAGGTTTATAAGAAAACCCTTGGCATTCTTGGTTTAGGCAAAATCGGTTCTCATGTAGCCACGGTTGCAAAATCTTTAGGAATGCGGATTCTTGCCTACGATCCATTTTTGACAGCTGAACGTGCTGAAAAACTTGGTGTACATCTGGTTGAACTAGAAATTTTGTTGCGTGAGGCTGATTACATCACGTTGCATTTACCTAAAACCAAGGATACGCAGCATCTAATTAACGCCGATCGCATCGCAATCATGAAAGATGGAGTGAGAATCATCAACTGCGCTAGAGGCGGGATCATTGATGAAGTCGCGATCGCTGAAGCAATCAAGAGCGGTAAAGTCGGTGGTATTGCCCTTGATGTATTTGAAAATGAACCACTTGAAGCTGAGTCTGGTTTACGCGCACTCGGCGCCAACGTCATCTTGACCCCGCATCTTGGCGCATCTACCGAAGAAGCCCAAACCAATGTAGCTGTCGATGTCGCTGAACAAATTCGCGATGTTTTGTTGGGGTTACCTGCGAGATCTGCCGTAAATATCCCTGGTTTACGTCCCGATGTATGGCAAAAACTCAAGCCTTACCTCCAACTTGCCGAAATGTTGGGAAATCTGGTTGGACAATTGGCTGGCGGTCGCGTTGATAGTCTCAATGTTAAGCTCCAAGGTGAAATCGCCAATAGCGAAAGTCAACCAATCGTTGTAGCTGCTCTCAAAGGTTTGCTTTCTCCTGCTTTGCGTGAACGAGTTAACTTTGTCAATGCCAGCATCGAAGCTAAAGAGCGTGGTATCCACGTCACTGAAACCCGCGATCCTTCGGTTGAAGATTACAGTGGCTCAATTTACCTAACAGCTCATGGCAGCCAAGGCGAACAGTCAGTAACGGGCGCATTACTTGGCAAATCAGAAATTCGTATTACCAGTATCAACGGCTTCCCAATTAACGTCGCACCTACCCATTACATGTTGTTAACACTTCATCGCGACATGCCAGGTATCATCGGCAGAATCGGTTCGTTGCTTGGCAGTTTCAATGTGAATATTGCCAGTATGCAAGTCGGTCGTCGTATGGTTCGTGGCGAAGCGGTAATGGTCTTGAATATTGATGATCCATTGCCTAGTGGGTTAGTTGATGAAATCGTGCATATTCAAGGTGTAACCGATGCTTTTGTGGTAAAGCTATAGTTTAGATGGTGGCGCAATGCGTTACCCTATGAACTAAATTTAGCGGGTATGGATTATGTCAACTGCAAAACCATATATTTCTTCGGAAAAGTATCGTCAAATGTTGGTGCGTGATGGCGATCGCCGTTTTCAAGAGTGGCATAATAGCTTCCTCAGTTACCAACGGGCTTATCTGGAAGACTTGAACAAACGTAGACCAAAATAAAGAAAAGGCTCGCTATGCGAGCCTTTTCTTTAAGGGGAAAATTATGGATTTTTGGGAATGGTACGATCGCAATTTTCTAGCCGCTAAACAACATGATGTACCAATATACGAACTTGATTGGTTAGTTTTACGGTTAACTGACCTAGATAAATTGGATTTAAGATTGAGATCGCCAAGCATATCTCAAAAAATTACATCTGAAACATTAGCTAATCTCGATCAACTTTGGCAAAAGCGCTTAATTGATCGCATTCCTGTACAGTATCTTTCTGGCTCCGTCACATGGCGCGATTTAGAATTACGAGTTTCGACTGCTGTATTAATTCCTAGACCTGAAACCGAATTAATTATTGATATTATTGTTGATTTTGTTAACAACAATAGCCAAGACGAGATTTATAAAAATGGGATTTGGGCGGATTTGGGGTCTGGTAGTGGCGCGATTGCGATCGCATTAGCACAGCATTTCTTAAATATAAAATCACAAGCGCAAATTCATGCAGTTGATTACAGCGAAGCCGCTTTAGAACTTGCCAAAATTAATGCTAACAAGAACCATCAGCAAGTTTACTTTCATCAAGGAAGTTGGTTTGAGCCATTAGCTAAATTAAATTTACAAAACCAAATTGCGGGCATAGTTTCCAATCCGCCTTATATTCCCAGTATTGAAGTTCTAAATTTGCAACCAGAAGTCACAAATCACGAGCCACATTTAGCGCTAGATGGGGGTGATGATGGACTTGATGCAATTCGAGAGTTAGTTAATACTGCGCCTCAATATTTACTTTCAGGTGGCTTTTGGATCGTGGAACTAATGGCAGGTCAAGCCGAAATAGTGCGATCGCTTTTACAAGCAAATGGTAACTATACAAATATTAAAATACATCAGGACTACGCAGAAATTGACCGCTTTGTATCTGCTAATAGAAAATAAGTTCTGAATCACGGATTAAATGGATTATTGGATTTCACGGATTTAATTAATCTAACCTAGTCAAAACTTTGCTCTTTAGACATCTAAAAATCTGTGTCATCTTTTAATCCGTCTAATCCGTGATGTCGCTTTTTAACGTACTTGCATATATGCGACATCAGAAATCAAAGGGATTTTATCAGCATATTTTCCAAGCACACATTGAAATACTGAATATATAAAGGCAGCCGTTATCCCTAAGAATGTAACACTTGCAATAATTTGTAAAATGAAAGTGAAGAATTCAAATCGTCCTAAAGCTACTTCTAAAATCTGAGTTAATGCTCCTACGAGTGCAACAATAACATCTAATAGTAAAGCTTGCATAGCATTGAATCGTATAAAGTGGTTTACTTTATAGCTTCTAACTACAAAAATAAATACACAGATCCAAACAACAAAACGAATAGATATAAAGTCAATAATTGAAATATTTAAAATTTGATTCAGTTTAAAAACTGGGAAAAAAGCAAAAAACAAAGGAGGGAATTGCACAAATAAAAACGCCCCAAACATAACTACTGCGGCGATTGGTAATAGATAAGGCAAGCTGGCATATAACCTATCTAAATTATTGACTGAACTACGTCTTGCCATAAATCATTGTTTGTTTTTAAGTTGGTGGAGCATAATTGATTCAGTATGAATAAATAAAACCTTGAACGTTTTTTGTTATATTTCACATTGGAATGAAGCAGCTTGGGAAAGGGTAGGAATATCAGAATATTCACCTTTAATGCTTTGATAAATGGCATAACCAGCTATTAGCGTCGTACCAATAAATATTGTGTTGCCAATGGTTGCACTGATTACTGATGGTAAGCCATTGCTAGATAACTGTTGGACGATTTGAAAGAAAAGCTGAGCAATAAATAATACAATTTGCATTAACAAAGCTTGCATTGTATTGAAGCGAATAAAATGGGGAACACGAACATCTCTTACTATCAAAAAGAACAACCCCATAAACAGAAAAAATTCGCCTGTCAAACCAAGTACAGGAACTAGTGGAAATGCTAAAACATTTCCATACAACCAAATAAATGGAAAAAATGGAATCACTAAGAGTGGGAACTGTTGAAATAAGACAGCCCCATAGATTACGCCAGCCGATATGGGTAATAAGTAAGGCAAGCAACTATAAAAGCGATGCAGAGGTACTACAGATTGCTGCAATGTCATAACGATATTCCCCTAAATTCTGGGCTTTTACTGGATCTATATGGATTCGATTTTAGCTTAAGACTCTTCAAGAGGTTTAAAAAATATTTACATTTTGCTGTCATAAACCTCAAGAAATGTAACGAAATGTAAACAAATCAATTTCAAATTATTGCATTTATTGCCCAAAATCAACCACTGCAATGGTTGTCTGGTATTAAATAGTGAGTAGGTATAAATCTTTAATTGCTATTTGTTACGTTATGTAACAGTTTGAGCAACAAATAACGAATCAGCCAAATTTAAAATCCCAAAAAATCAGGACTGTAATTTAAGGAGACTGCATGTTCACTTCTGTGCCACCGATCGCATCACTATCTAGTAGACGTATCATTCCCGAAAATCTACAGGGTCGGGTCTTAATGAAGTTGGTCTATGTAGTGCTTGAACCTCAATACCAGAGCGCTATGTCGGCGGCTGTAAAGTCAATTAATAAAAATAATCCCAACCTTGCGATCGAGGTGAGTGGCTATCTAATTGAGGATATTCGGAGTCCCGAAAATTACGAGGAATTCAAAGAGGATATTGCTGGCGCTGATATTTTCATCGCATCGCTAATTTTTATTGATGATCTTGCCACGAAGATTGCTCTCGCCGTTGCCCCACATCGCGATCGCTTATCCGCCTGCGTGGTTTTCCCATCGATGCCTGAGGTAATGCGCCTCAACAAGATGGGTAGCTTCAGCATGGAAAATCTGGGACAGTCCAAGAGTGCGATCGCGCAGTTTATGCGGAAGCGCAAAGAAAAATCGGGCAGTTCTTTTCAGGACAGTATGCTCAAGGTTGTCCAAACCTTGCCGAAGATTCTCAAATATATGCCGATGGACAAGGCGCAGGATGCTCGCAACTTTATGTTGAGCTTCCAATATTGGCTGGGTGGCTCGACGGAAAATCTCGAAAATTTCTTGTTGATGCTTGCCCAAAATTATTTGCCCAGTGTCAAGGCAAGAGCGAAAGAAACTGGTTCAGCAAATCTGATCATTAAAGATCCTGTCACATACTTGGAAAAGGGGCTTTGGCATCCACTTGCGCCAAAGATGTTCGAGACTACGGCTGACTATTTAAAATGGTTTAATGCCCGCGAAGATATTTCTGATGACATGAAAGATCCCCTCGCGCCATGCGTGGGCTTGCTGATGGCAAGAACTCACCTTGTTACAGGCGATGACGCGCATTATGTGGCGATGGTGCAAGAATTGGAGTCTCTTGGGGCGCGAGTAATTTCTGTATTTAACGGGGGCTTGGACTTCTCCAATGCTGTTGAAGAATATTTTTACGATCCTAAACAAAAGGATCGGGCGATCGTTGATAGTGTGGTTTCGCTCACAGGTTTTGCGCTAGTTGGGGGACCCGCCAAGCAAGATCACCCCAAGGCAATCAAAGCTCTCGAAAAGCTGAATCGTCCCTACATGGTGGCTTTACCTCTCGTATTCCAAACCACGGAAGAATGGCAAGATAGCGATCTTGGTTTGCATCCTGTTCAAGTTGCTTTGCAAGTTGCCCTCCCTGAACTTGATGGGGGACTCGATCCGATTGTGCTGTCGGGTCGCGATAGCATGACGGGAAGATCCCATGCGATCGGCGATCGCCTCGAAACCATCGCAAACCGTGCAATCAAATGGGCTAACCTTCGCCGTAAGCCCCGTCATGAGAAGAAGCTAGCAATCACGATCTTCAGTTTCCCACCCGATAAGGGCAATATTGGCACGGCTGCTTATTTGGATGTATTCTCTTCCATTCACAAAGTCGCGGAAGCCCTTGGTAACAATGGCTATGATGTCCAAGGCTTGCCCAAGACATCCCACGACATGATGCAAGATATCTTGCATGACGCTGAAGCGATGGTCGGCAGCCCCGAATTGAACGTTGCTTATAAGATGTCTGTGCCTGAATATGAAGCGAATACTCCCTACGTTGATCGCATTATCGAGCAATGGGGAGCCGCTCCTGGACATCTGAATTCCGATGGACAGAATTTGCTGATTTACGGTAAGCAATATGGCAATCTATTTGTCGGTGTGCAGCCAACCTTTGGTTATGAAGGCGATCCGATGCGTTTACTCTTCAGTAAATCTGCATCTCCGCACCACGGATTTGTCGCTTATTACACCTATCTGAACCATATCTGGGGAGCCGATGCTGTCCTCCACTTCGGTACTCACGGCTCAATGGAATTCATGCCAGGCAAGCAAGTCGGTATGTCGGGCGAATGTTTCCCTGATAGCCTGATTGGTGCGCTACCAAACATCTATTACTACGCCGTAAATAATCCATCGGAAGCAACGATCGCTAAACGTCGCGGTTATGCCACAATCATCAGCTATATCACTCCTGCGCCTGAAAATGCGGGTTTGAGCCGCAATTTGCAAGAACTCAGCGAACTGATTGCTTCTTACAAAGATTTGCGGACAGGTAGTCGCGGCATCCAAATCACCAACACGATTATGGATAAAGTGCGCTTGGTGAATCTGGATAAGGATGTGCAACTTCCCGATCAAGATGCCAAAGAGATGGATTTAGAAGGACGCGATAACGTCATCGGTCAGGTTTATAACAAACTGATGGAAATCGAATCGCGAGTTCTGCCTTGCGGATTACACATTGTCGGCGAACCTCCTAAAGCTGAAGATGTCACCGATGTATTAACCAGCATCGCCAGCTTTGATCGCCCCGAAGACAAGATGAAGTCTTTGCTGCGGATCATGGGTGAATGTATCGATCGCGATATCGAACTGCTGTACAAGTCCAGCGACAAAGGCATTTACGCTGATGTGGAACTGTTGGCAAATATTCGGGCGATCGCTAACAAAGCCGTTGGCGCATTGGTGAAAGCGAAAGCCGATGATGATGGCAAAGTTTCCAAAATCTCGGTTCTCAACTTCTTTAAAATGGGTAAAACCGAACCTTGGATTGAAGTTTTCCAAGAGAATGGTTATGCCAACATCAATAAAGACGACATCAAGCCTCTATTTGAGTTCCTAGAGTTCTGTCTCAAACAAATTGTTGCCGACAATGAACTCGGCGGTCTCATTCGCGCCCTCGAAGGTGACTACATTTTGCCTAGTCCAGGCGGCGATCCAATTCGCAATCCGATGGTATTACCAACGGGCAAGAATATGCACGCCCTCGACCCCAACTCGATCCCCACTAGCGCGGCCGTCCAAGCTGCGGAAGTCGTAGTCGATCGCCTCTTAGAGCGTCAGCGTCAAGACAACAATGGAGTCTATCCCGAAACGATCGCTGTCGTCCTCTGGGGAACCGACAACATCAAGACCTACGGCGAATCTCTCGCTCAAGTTCTCTGCATGATCGGCGTGAAGCCTATGCCCGATGCCCTCGGTCGCATCAACCGTTTAGAGTTAACACCTCTCGAAGAACTAGGCAGACCTCGCGTTGATGTGGTCGTCAACTGCTCAGGCGTATTCCGCGATTTGTTCGTAAATCAAATGGACTTAATCGATCGCGCCGTGCGTATGGCGGCTGAAGCCGATGAGCCTTTGGAACTGAACTTTGTCCGCAAACACGCGATCGCCCAAGCGGAAGAATTTGGCTTAACCATCAACCAAGCCGCAACCCGCGTATTCAGCAACTCTTCGGGTTCCTATTCCTCCAACGTCAACCTCGCTGTAGAAAACAGCACATGGGAAAACGAAGAAGAATTGCAACAGATGTATCTGTCCCGTAAGTCCTTCGCCTTTGGTGGTAGCGTCAGCAACACTCAACAGCGTCAGCTTTATGAAGCTTCTTTGAAGACCGTTGACATGACTTTCCAAAATCTTGATTCCTCAGAAATCAGTCTCACCGATGTTTCGCACTACTTCGACTCTGACCCCACCAAGCTTGTTGGCAGTCTCCGTAAAGATGGCAAGAAACCTGCATCTTTCATCGCTGACACCACCACAGCTAATGCTCAAGTTCGCACCCTGACTGAGACAGTTCGCCTCGATACCCGCACGAAGATTCTCAATCCTAAATGGTATGAGGGAATGCTGAAGAGTGGTTACGAAGGTGTACGTGAAATCTCCAAGCGCCTTGTTAACACAATGGGCTGGTCAGCAACGGCTGGAGCAGTGGATAACTGGGTTTACGAAGATGTCAATGATGTGTATGTGAACGATAAAGAGATGTGCGATCGCCTCAAAAATCTCAACCCCAATTCGTTCCGTAAGATTGTTGGCACTCTGCTAGAAGTCAATGGTCGCGGCTATTGGGAAACCAGTGAAGAGAATCTGGATAGACTGCGTGAGCTATATCAAGAACTCGAAGACCGTATTGAAGGTGTAGAGTAAAAATAAGAATAGGGCGGCTTATGCCGCCCTATTCTTTAGGCTACAAATATGAACTATCGAAATTACATCACGATTGAGCCAAATAAGCGAGGTGGCAAGCCTTGTGTGCGTGGTTTGCGAATTACGGTTTATGAAGTGCTTGAGTACCTAGCTTCTGATATGACCGAAGCAGAAATACTTGAGGATTTTCCCGATCTGACGCGGGAAGATCTTAAAGCCTGTATTGCATATGCGGCTGACCGTGAGCGTCGGTTTATGACAGTACCGATATCAGCATGAAGTTACTTTTTGATGAAAATTTGTCTCCCAAGTTGCCGAACCGTTTGGCTGACATTTTTCCAAATTCGCTACACGTTCGAGATGTTGATATGAAATCAACTGTCGATCCTATAGTTTGGGATTATGCCAAGTCTAATGATTTGATAGTTGTCTCGAAAGATTCCGATATGCACGACCTCAGCTTAGTATTTGGGAATCCACCGAAAGTTATTTGGATTAGGCTTGGAAACTGTTCAACTTCACAGGTAGAAAGCTTACTAAGAAATAATTTTGAGGCGATCGCTTTATTTTACCAAGACAAGTATTTATCACTGCTTGCTTTAGCATAAAACTACGGCGTAAGTAACTTATCATTTTTTATACTTGGATATATTCTTTAGTTATGCAAGAAGATTTAATTGGAATTGCTAAGCACATTAAACGACTTGGCTTAGCTTCATTAGCTCACGCTCAACAACATACGTTCTTTTATAGTTCATATAATACTTATTGGAAAGATTTGGCTGTACTTCAAGCTGCACATGCGGCTGAAATTCTCATAAAGGCTAGAATAGCTGAACACCATCCATTATTAATTTTTAGTGAAATCCCAAAATCAACAAAGGTTAATGAGGAAAAGTTAAGTTTACGTGCATTACTTGAATCGGGTAAAACAATTCAATACAACGAATTACCAGAAAGACTATGGGCTACAACTGGCTATAAAATTAAAAATGATAATATCTATCAGCGTTTTGGAAAATTAAGAAATACAATTCAGCACTTTACTACTCCACATGATAAAGATTTAACTCAAGAAACTTTAGAATTTATATTTGGAATTATTGATCCAATGATTCATGATTTCTGGGAATTATATGCAGTTGATTATATTGAAGATCCAGATGCTCATGAGTATATATTTAAGACTTTACTTAAATCAAATATTGATTTTCTTATACCAGATCACTATAAAGAAAAAGTTGAAAAAGATAGATTAGAGTTAGAGACTAATGTTAAGGTAATCACATTTATAAAAAATTCTGTTGATAATTTTTCTTCAGCCGCAGAAACAGATAAACTTGAAATAATTAAGTATATTCAAAATAACTTTAATCTTTCAGAATGGCAGGCACAAAGATTATATTACGATGCACGAGATAAAATAAGCTCAAATGATAATAGCTACCTAGAATGGAGAATAACTCCTTTTATGTCTTAGTAATTCTGGCACTTGATTTAAGTATCTTATTATCTCAGAACATTTAACAACGTCAGTAGCTTTACCATTATTAATCTTTATCAAAATTTTGACTTAACCCTCAACTTACGAAGATATTAATGATGTCTATATTAGCGATAAAGGATGTGTGATCGCTGTTTGATGTGAGTAATAGGTGATCAGGTTTTGGGTTATAAGTGGCGATCGTTGTTTGATGTAGAGATTTAGGCGATCGGGTTTTGAGTGGTGAGGGGCGATCGCTGTTTTATTTGATGGAAATAGGCGATCGGGTTTGGGGTGATGAGAGGCGATCAGTTATAATTATGATTAATCAAGTAAGTTATATTGACTGCTATGACTAACACATTACAATACATCTGTGATTCAGAAGGGCAAACAGTTTCTGTAGTTGTCCCCGTTGCCTTTTGGAAAGAACTAATGGCAGAAAGAGAAACCACCTATTTACTCAGCAGTCCAACCATGAAAGAAAGACTGCTTGCAGCCAGAAAACGTCAAGATGGAATCTCTTTGGAATCAGCCTGTGAAAAACTTGGAATTTGATGCAGATGCTTTTGAGGACTTAGCTTGGTGGATTGAAAATGATCGTAAAAAAGCTTTAAAAATCATCAAACTGATTCGTGAAGTCCAACGTAATCCATTTGAAGGCACAGGACAACCTGAAGCACTAAAACACGATCTATCTGGCTGTTGGTCGCGCCGTATCGATCAAGAACATCGTCTAGTTTATGAAGTTTTAGACGATAAAATCAGAATTCTCGCCTGCCGCTTTCACTATTAAATAATTGTTAGTTGATGTGGGAAATAGGCGATCAGGTTTTATGGGTGGTGAGGGGGCGATCGCTGTTTGATGTTGAGAAATAGGCGATCGGGTTTTGTGGGTGATGAAGGGGCGATCGCTGTTTGATTTGAGGAAATAGGCGATCGGGTTTTGGTGGTGAGTGGCGATCGCTGTTTGATTTTAAACAACCTCACTCAAAGCGTCACGAATCACCTCATCACTCACACCGTGACGCTTTAAGCTCTCAATAAATATAGAAACAGAATCTCCATCCAGTCTCTCAAGATCAGCACGAAGCCCCTGCCCAATATAAGCACGAATTAAAGGCTGATATCCAGAAAATCCTAACAATGGTGCAACTTTTTTCAAATCATCGATAACATCTTCAGGAATACGGATTGTCACTGTTGCCATCGGACGATTTCGATCCAATCGTTTTTTTAAAGCTTCAGTTTTCATAATATTCATGCTCCTTGCGAGTTGCTTTTCTTGCTGAAATAATCCGAACTAAATCGTTCTCCCGTTCAACATAAACAACGTAAAGAAGATTCCATCGTTTATCTAAACCAATCACAGCGTCTCTCTCTTCATCATTACGACTTGCATCAACTACTACTAAAAATGGATCAAAAAAGGCTTCAGTAGCTTGCTGAAATGTCACACCATCATGATTAATAGGATTAATTCGAGCCTTCTCCTCATTCCAAACAAATTTAATCCCGTTCAGAACAAAATACACATCCATACCGTATATTTTAGCCAAAGCGTATTTACGTTGTCAATACAAATTCATCCAAAGATTTTGTGCTGAGGGCGATCGCTGTTTGATTTGAGGAATAGGCGATCGGGTGTTATGAGTGATGAGAGGCGATCGCAGTCTAAACTATGAGATAGGTTATCCTATTTAATGTCTTTTACTGCTTCCTCAATAGCGATTTTTGCCTTTTGGTCTCCCATTGTCTGAACCCTTGCTCCTAATCCGAGAGATTCTAGAATGACCATCCCATTGGGTTGATTCCTTTCGTTCAAGACGAAATTTGTTAGACCATCCCTGAAAGCTTGCAAGTCTGCCTTATCTGTGGCTGCAAGATATCCTGCTATGTTGGTGCTTGCATAATTCTTGATAACACTTCTCCATCCTTGTCGAACATAATCGTACCCTGTGGTTAAGACTTTATGTCCTAATGGAACTGCTTTTGATGCTGCTCCCAAACTGGCTACGATTGCCACATTGATTCCCAAGCTAGGGAAATACTTCGCAGTCTCTGAAGCAAAATCTACGCCATTTGAGGCGATAGGAACTGCACCATTCTTAAGCCTGCTCCATTGCTCATCCACCAAATAGCTGACTTGCTTTTGCTTGGCCGGGTCTGCCATATTGCCCTGAATTAATTTCAATTGTTTATAGCTTGTGAGAGAAAATATCCACTTTTTGACTGCTGTCATAAACTTGACGCACTTCATGATTAATTCGCTTAGAGGAAGCCACTTTACAAAAGATGCTAACCGCCCAGTACTCCATTCCATAGCACTAACAAAAGCGTTAGCTATTTTAGTAGAACTAACGATAAAGTCTCCCAACTTACTAATAACTAGTGCGACATTTTCAAAAGTTTGCATTGTTGTGTCGTTCCAAAAATCGACCTTACGTACCGATTCCCAGATTTCCTTACCCGCATCAAATATCTTCAATCCCTCAGACATAGCTTCCAAGCAACTTGTCATTGTTTCGATTTCATTTGCCTTGAGTCCTGCTACGACTGTCCCTGTCAAGCTGCCAAGCGCTTTGCTGCCAGCAATCCCCTTTTCCACAGTGCCACTACTTGGATCGATTACTGTTTTGATCGCGCTTGCCGCATCATCAAGAAATTCTAAGAAATTGCCACCTCCTTCAATCGCACCACCACCGAAACCTCCTACTGTTGGGGACACCTCATCATCTCGTTGTAAGACATCTTTCAATGGCGATCGCTGAACCGCCCCATCATTTTGTTGCACTACATGGGTCAACTCATGGGCTATTAGCTCTTGTCCTAGTCTACTACTTGGCTCATAAGCCCCCTGCCGAAAAAATACATCTTGCCCAGTTGTAAAAGCTTTTGCCTGAATCGATCTGTTTAACTGATCTGACTGCGAATCTGTATGTACCTTTACATCGCTAAAGTCTGCGCCCATCGCTTGACCCATCTTTTCTTGCAGTCCAGAATCTAGCGACTGACCGCTACCTCGCGCACGCTGAATCGATGACTCTAAATCAGTTGGTGCTTCTCCCTCAAAAGGATTTTCACTTCTCTGAAGCAAAGACTTCATTTGCAATTCTTTATCATTATCTTCTATCAACTGTTCTCTTTGGATGGAAGAGATTGGTTTCATTTGCAGTTCATCCTCTTCTTCCATCAATTCTTTCTTTTGGACAGAATGATCATTTGATGTCGAATTTATCTGTTTAACGACTTTAGATGCTGTATCGTCAGCTTCCTGCTCATACTTATCATTTGGCTGACCAATATTCAGCTTGGCTTGGATCGCCATACGCTTAGCTGCGATCGCCTTCAAGCGATTATGCGGGTTTTCTTGGATTGGCGTATCAGACGATTCTGAGCTGCGCTGATTAATTATTTTTTCTAGAAAATTCTCAGAATGCCCAACTCCAGATCGAACTGGGGCATCTTCATCCAGATCCGTCTGAGGTGGCGCAAACGCTCTAGTTTGCAAATTTAGAGTTGTGGGGTTAACTGAAGATGGTAATTGGGAATGCTTTTTTGAGTAATCGTACGTACGATTCATATCGTTAACCCCCAAATCTACTTACTAATACACTGCATTAATTTAATATTATCTTTTTTTTGCATAATCAAAAATTTTTAACGACTATAAGAAATTCCTGCAATTGCCAATCGTTGAAGCCCTGAAGCCTCGATCGCTAAAATCAGCTAAATTTAAGATTTCAAGAAGTGCCTGTGGTTGCCCTATATGTGCGGCGACATAACATACACAAAATGGCTACGTCATTTTGTGTATGCAAAACCCTTACTGAGGTTGCTTTTTAATCCACAAAAGTGTAACGAAACTTTATAGCTTTGTATTAAGACGCAACAATAGTCATTATTTGATGACTATTGTTGCGTCTTAACTGTATTTGTAGTTTATAATACAAATATAAGTTATTATTTATGGATCGAAATCATGAAGATTACCCGTGAAAATCAACAACAGCAAAAATATAGCGATTACCGCGATCGCCAAATATCTGAAGATGTACTAGAAAGCCATGAGCCAAAAGACCATTTACATCCAAACTATTGCCATTGGGCATGGCTACCAAAACCTAAATAATTTGCAAACAATAAAAAAGGCTCGCTTACGCGAGCCTTTTTTATTGTTTGCAAATTATTTATCTAGCCCAGTAAATCACTTTTTTCTCAATGGCAACAAATAAGGTGTAGAGCATTACACCTAAGATGGCTAGAGTAATCAGTGCTGAAAAAGCAAGAGGCACATTAAAGTCTGAGGCAGCCTGAACGATTAGATAACCTAAACCCGCATTAGACGCGATCGACTCAGCGATGACGGCTCCAATGAAGGAAAAAGAAACGGCGATCTTGAGAGAGGCAAACACATAGGGCAAAGTATGCGGCCAGCCAACCTTCTGGAATATCTCAAAATCTGAAGCACCCAAAGCTCGCATGACATCTTTCATTTCAGGTTCGATGGTTTCTAATCCTAACGCTACGTTAACAGCGATCGGGAAGAAGGCAAGTGCAAAGGCGGTTACGATCGCAGGAATAGCATTTGCACCAAACCATACAGCCAGTAGTGGTACTAATGCTGACTTAGGAATAGTATTAAATGCAACTAGTAATGGATAGAAAGTTAAATAAATAAGTTTGGAATAACCAATCAGGAATCCCAACACGATGCCAACTACGCTGGCTAGCACAAAACCTGCAAAGGTTGTCCAGATGGTTCTCCAAGAGTTTTCTGCAAGTTGTGGTGCAAATTTGATGGTCGCTTCGAGGATTTTTGTAGGGGCAGGTAAGTTAAAAGGTTGAATTTTAAAGATGATTACTGCCAATTCCCAGACAATAAATAATACAACTGTAGCGATCGTAGGCAAGATAATCGTCGCGGTTTTTGTATTTAGAAAAGCTTCAAAATCAAACTTTTTATTTACCCGCCTTGAATGGTCAACAGCTCCCTGCATATATTTTCCTCATTACTGATTGCAAAAAATTGTGAAGACAAAAAATCTGGCTAAAATAGATTCCTTTTCTAACTCTTATGGATATGACGACGTAACTCGGCGGCAAGATGAGCAAATTCATCGCTGAGACACATTTCTAAGGTTCTCGGACGAGGTAGATCGATCTTCAGTTTGAAAGCAATCTCGCTAGGTCTAGGACTCATTACATATACTGTGTCCGACAGAAATACAGCCTCGCGTAAATCATGGGTGATTAGCATTCCTACGCATTTTGCCTCCATCCATAGGGTTTGGAGCATCACCCACATTTCTTCACGGGTAAAGGCATCAAGTGCGCCAAAAGGCTCGTCTAACAGCAAAATCTCTGGTTGGTGAATTAGCGCACGGCAAAGTGAAGCTCTCTGACGCATCCCACCTGATAACTGCCAAGGGAACTGCTGCTGAAAATCTTTTAATCCTACTGCTTTCAATAGCTTTTGTGCCATCTCTAGATATTTGGCACGATTAACTTTAAAGTCTCGCTTGTAGGGGGATACTATTTCTAGTGGTAGTAAAACATTATCAATAGTGCGTCGCCAAGGCAGCAATACAGGATTTTGGAAGGCGATGCCGACATTCTTGAGCGGTTTTTTTACGGCTTGTCCATGACAGCGCAGCTCTCCAATTTTGGTAGGGCTTAATCCTGAGACCATTCTCAAAATTGAGGTTTTCCCGCATCCACTAGGACCAACAAATGTAACAAACTCTCCAGGTTCTACTGTGAGGGAGATTTCCTGAATAATCGTCCGCACTGATTCTTCAAACGGGTATTCTAATCCGATGCGATCAAATTCTAGTAAAGGTTTAGGAGAAACGGAGGTTTCAGTAGATGAAGACGTTACAGGCTGAACCATTTTTCTGTACCAATTTATTGAGTGTGGACTTTTTTAAGCCAATTATCAAATACATGAAAACGATTGACTAAGCCAATCGTTTTCATGTATTTGGGTTCTATTTACTGCAAAGGCTTGCGATCGCTAGTTGGAGGAACCATGCGTTGTTCTTTAGCAGGCAAAAACTTATCTGTGAAGACATCAGCGACAGTTACTGGCTTCAATTTGAAGCCTTCAGTTGTCTGATTAATACTCTTTTCTAGACGTTTCATGTCCGCACCACCGAAGCCAGCTGCCTCGACTTCTGGAGTCACATACATCCGTTCGATCGCCAATTTCAGGCGCAGCTTTTCAGCATCGCGATCCATTAACTTACTTTGATCGGTGGAAACAACTAGGTCAAGTGCAGCAGTAGGGTCTTTCACAACCTCCTGCATCCCACGGAAATATGCTTTAAGGAATGCTTTAATCGCATCAGGATTCTTGGTCATAAAATCTTGCTTAACCAAAATTCCATTTCCATAGAAATCTAAACCAAACTCGTCATAGAAGAAGATTTGGATATCATCCATAGTCTTACCACCTTTGATCAAAGATGGAATGACCGAAGTGTAGAAACCACTGACAGCATCAACTTTTCCTTGCAATAAAAACGTCTCACGCAGCTTAGGTTCCATCGTGTCCCAAGTCACCGAATCAGGCGCAATCTTTATCTCTTTCGCAAAAAGTGGGAAAAGTTTCCGAGGTCCATCACCTGCTGGTGCACCGAGTTTTTTGCCAACCAAATCGGCGGGGGTCTTAATTCCATTTGCTTTAAAAGTAACAATGGAGAAAGGTGCTTTATTTTGGTAAAAAGCTACGGCAAGAATCTTGTCATTAGGATTCTTGTCATTGAATTCCATCGCATTATAGACATCGCTAAATGCCATGTCATACTTGCCAGTACCCAGCTTACTGATTGTGTCAGCATTACCGAAACCGCGCTCATAACTGACATCCAATCCTTCTTCAGCAAAGTAACCCTTTTCGATCGCCCAAATCAATGGCGCATCAAGACTTTGTTTCAAAAAAGGTAGTTGTACACGAATCTTTTGTTTTTCCTTTTTGTCCGTACTACCAGTTTGGGGCGATGATGCAGTAGTAGGAGCAGTAGTCTTGTCTCCAGAAGTAGTGCTTGTAGTACTTGGAGGCGCAGAATTACAAGCAGCTAGCAATGCTGTTGAGACGGCAATAAGGAGAATTCTATTTAACTGTTTCTGGAAAGTATGAAGCATTATTGCCCTGTTAAATTTGAAAATGTATACTGTATACAAAGTTGTCTTTTATTTAAGGGGAGTAGAAAAGAAGTTTCTGTATATCTCAATACAAAGAAATATGCCTCTCAGAGCAATCTTGATCTCGATTTATCATTAATTTAAGTAGGATCAGCAATTACTATTTTTCTACTTTCAGCACTTACGCTGCTGAAAGTAGAAAAATAGTAATTGCTGTAATTAAGCCCAACTGTTTGTTAAGACTTCAAAACTTTGATGTAAAGTATTCAGTACTAAAAGTTTGATTTCAATTTGATGAGGGTGTTTACTAATGACTGGTATATCGATAGATTTGGCGGCAAAGTCTCCTCTTTATGTCGGCTTGTTATTTGGTGGACAGTCAGGCGAACATGATGTGTCAATTACATCGGCAAAAGCGATCGCCTCAGCCCTCAGCCAAAATCCTCGTTATCATGTTCAGCCTTTTTATATTCAACGTGATGGCACTTGGCGCAGTCCTGATGTGTCAAAAAAAGTTTTGGATGCTGGTAAAGGTTTACAGGATTCAGAATTATTAACTAATGCCGCTTTTTTCTTGCCAACAGAAGTTCAGCAAGTTGATCTTTGGTTTCCTGTCCTCCATGGGCCAAATGGTGAAGATGGGACAGTGCAGGGTCTATTGCAATTGATGCATAAGCCCTATGTTGGCAACGGGGTGCTTGCCTCTTCGGTGGGAATGGATAAGATTGCGATGAAGGCGATTTTTGCTAATGCTGGCTTACCTCAGGTCAAGTATGTAGCTCTAAATCGTTGGCAATGGCAACAGGATGAGCCAGCATGGAGTGAGCATATCGAAGCAACCCTCGGCTATCCCTGTTTTGTGAAGCCTTCTAACCTTGGCTCCTCAGTTGGTATTTCCAAAGTACGCGATCGCACTCAGTTAAAAGAAGCGATCGCTAGTGCTACTAGCTACGATCCGCGCATTATCATCGAGCAAGGCGTTGTTGCCCGTGAAATCGAATGTGCGGTTCTCGGCAATGAACAACCCCAAGCTTCTGCGATCGGTGAAATTACTTTCACTAGCGATTTCTACGATTATGAAACCAAATACACTGCTGGTATGGCAGATCTGATTATTCCTAGTAAGTTGCCCGACAACGTGACTCAAGCAGTGCAGTCAATGGCAGTGAAAGCATTCCAAACTGTGGCAGGTTCAGGTTTAGCCAGAGTTGACTTTTTCTATGTGGAAGCAACGGGAACGGTTTTAATCAATGAAATTAATACTTTCCCAGGATTTACTTCGCTAAGCATGTATCCCAAATTATGGGAATACTCTGGTATTCCTTTTACAGAACTATGCGATCGGCTTGTTGAATTAGCACTTGAAAAACATGTTTAAAGATGGATTGCTATTAGCAAACATTCAGGCACAAGTTATTTCTACTGAAGAAGAAAACGATCGCGCTTTAGGTATTGTTGAAAGTCTGCTAGCTGAGAAGAATCTGTCTCTAGAAAAAGAACAGATTCTTCGACTTTTAGTTTCGCTGATCGAGAAATTTGAAGATGAACATTATCAGTTAGCCGCTTCAACTCCTCATTCCATCTTGTTGCATCTAATGGAAGAGAGAGGACCAAGACAAACTGACCTCGTAGGTTTAATTGGCTCTCGTGGAGTAGTTTCTGAAGTTATCAATGGCAAAAGAACTATTAGCAAAAGTCAAGCTAAATCACTTGGCGAGTTTTTCCATGTTGATCCAAGTTTGTTTATTGATTTTTAGATATTGATTCTAAGAATCTTTAAGAAATGCAGCGCTTTGTGCTGCATTTCTTAATCCTAATAGAGTTCGTACTTCATTAACTGACAGGGCAATGCACCATTTAATACGGCTGTTCGCTCTGCACACTTTAATCCAATTGTTTGCGATAGCTGCTTATTACCACTCAAGACAAAAGCAGTCCATCCCTTAAATTGCTGTTTAAGAACATTCCCTAATTGCTTATAAAAAGCTCCCAAATCGCTATCTCTTCCTAATCTTTCGCCATAAGGAGGATTGCAAAAAACAACTCCACTATCAGCAGGTGCAACTACTTCTGCTAAATCTAACGCTGAGAAATAGACATGATTGGCTAAGCCGCAGTTTTTGGCATTAATAACTGCTTGATCCACCACTTCAGGATTGCGATCGCTACCCCAGATTGGTGCAGGCAAAGCATCTAAACGATTATCATCCGCTTCTTGAATTAGTCGAGCTAAAAGTTCTTGGTCGAAATCTAGCCAAGTCTCAAAGCCAAAACTATCGCGAAACATACCAGGGGCTATATTTAGAGCTTTTAAACTCGCTTCTAGGGGTAAAGTTCCAGAACCGCAAAGTGGATCGTAAAACATCTGGTCTGGTTGCCAACCTGATATCTGGATTAAGGCGGCGGCAAGAGATTCTTTTAGTGGTGCTGCGCCTACGGCAGGGCGATAGCCGCGACGGTGCAAACTATTGCCAGAGCTATCGAGGCTGACGGTACAGCCATTGTCATCAATATGGACACCGATCCGCACATCTGCTTCCTGTACATCGACATCCGATCGCTCACCGAATTTCTCTTTCTGCTGATCGACGATCGCATTTTTAACTTGTAAGGCGGTGAAATGCGTGTGATTGAGATAATCGTTTTTGCCAGTGGCATTAACAGCTAAGGTCATTTCAGGCGTGAGAAATTCTGACCAGTCGATCGCTTTGATCCCTTTATAAAGATCATCAGCATCGAGGCAATCAAACTGATCGAGGTGCATCAAGATCCGAAATGGTAGCCGCGCCCATAGATTTACCCGATAGAGCAAAGTGCGATCGCCTTCAAAGCTAACACCACAAAATCCTGCTTCAACGGAATGTGCGCCGAGCTGTTCTAATTCTTGTGCAGCCAGTGCTTCTAAGCCTCTCGCCACAGTTGCAAAATATTGATTCATCTTTAAAAACCAAAAGTAGAGTTGCGGCGCAAAGCGCCGCAACTCTATATCTTTAAAACAGGCTAGGATGGACTCTAACCATCGACCGATCGCTTAGAAGGCGATTGCTCTATACAACTGAGCTACTAGCCCAAACAATTTCACGGTTTATTATACTACAACAAAAGTTATCATTTTGGCAAATTTTGGATAATCCCAAAAGGAGAGCCTCGCTTAGTAAGTCACTCCTTTTGGATTTTTGTTAAAAATTACTTTTTAAAACACCTAAACCAATTACTAGAGTGCAATGATGGAAAAGCTCTATTAATAAAATTAATTTGAAGTTAGTAAACACCTATGGATAGTACATTAGCGATCGCATACCTTGGGGCATTAGTTGTGCTGCTAGCTGGGGTTAGCTGGTTAGTTATCCGCCAGATTTTGAAAGCACGTAGTTTAGAAAATGTAATTTCTGACCTACAGCCTAAGCTCCAAAAGGAAAAAGGCACACCTGAGGACTATTACCAACTTGGTAGTGTGTATTTGCGAAAAAAGCTCTACGCTCAAGCAATTACCCTGTTTAATAAGGCGCTGAAAGAAGGAGGAGAAAATATTGCCGAAGTTTATAATGCCTTAGGATTTTCCTATTTCTCCCAAGAGCAGTATGATTTGGCGATCAAAAATTATAAGGAGGCGATCGCCTTACAAGATGGCTATGTGACTGCCATTAATAATCTTGGTCATGCCTATGAGAAGAAAAAACTGCTACCTCAAGCGATCGAGATGTATGAGAAAGTGCAAAAGCTGGATGAAAAAAATGAAACCGCCAAGCGTCGCTTAATATCTTTAAGAAAACAAGTAGTACCAACTGCATAAAAAAATGGTATTCAGCTAAAGATGATAGGCGGCGCTTCGCGCCGCCTATCATCTTTAGCTCTAATAAAAAAAGGGACGCTTAGCGTCCCTTTTTCTATTGCTTGGATTCGATCAGTCCGCCGCCGAGTAACAAGTCATCACGATAAAAAACTGCCGCTTGACCAGGAGCAATACTAAATTGTGGCTCATCAAAAACAATCCTTGCGCGATCGCCTTCGAGGGGAATTATAGTCGCAGGGGCTGGAGCCGTCCGATAGCGCACTTGCACTTCGGCGTGAAATGGCTGATCAGTAGGAGCGAGTGATACCCAGTTCACTTGATTGATCGAGCATTCTTTGTCGTGGGCTTCTGAGCGATCGCCTAGTACAACTTCATTTTTAATAGGATCGAGGGCAACCACATACAGAGGATTTGCCGCCGCTACACCCAACCCTTTGCGCTGACCGATGGTGTAGTGATAAGTGCCATCATGCTCACCCAAGACATTGCCATGTGTATCAACAATTTTGCCTTGGACGGGAGTGAGATATTTATCAAGAAATGCTTTCATCGAGCCATTTGCTTCGACTAAGCATAGATCCATGCTTTCGGGCTTTTCGGCAGTGGCTAAGCCGAACTCGGCGGCGATTTTGCGAGTTTCGACTTTGGTTGTATCTCCTAACGGAAAAATACAGCAGCTTAATTCTTCTTGTCCAACTTCGTAGAGAAAATAGGACTGATCTTTAGTATCGTCAACAGCGCGGCGCAATTCATAGCGTCCTGATTCAGGATTGAAGTTGAGCTTGGCATAATGCCCCGTTGCAATTTTATTGATCCCCAACTTTTCGCGAGCATAGGTCATCATCGGTGCAAACTTTACAGCTTTATTGCAGCGCGAACAGGGCAGAGGTGTGTAGCCTGCTGCATAGCCAGTGACCAGATAGTTGATAATGCTTTGTTCAAAGACATCCCGACTATCGACAATTTCATGGTGAATGCCTAATTCTTCGCATAGTCGTGCTGCATCGACCATTCCCTCGGAGCAGCATTGTCCCTTGCCACGCATTAACCACAACGTCAGCCCTGTGACATCGTATCCTGCGCGATGCAATAGAGCCGCCGCCACAGAGCTATCTACTCCGCCCGACAAGCCGACAACTACCTTCTCTGCTGTCTCAGGCTTAGTATCTAGTTTTCTTTCGATGATTTCTACGTTTGACATTTGCTGCGATCGAACCACTCAAACTAAATTGTATCGTAAAGCGCTGTGAGGTTAGTGAGCCAGTGCCAGATTAAGCGATCGCCATGATTACAAACTTTGTTCTATTTGTAGATTTTATTAAGTACCCCAAAAGATTAAGGCAGCGCTTTGTGCTGCTTTAATCTTTCTTAACCTAGCAAGAATGACGGCATCTGGACAAAAAACTATCTAGCAAATGAGTTTGTGCACCAAAGTGCAGATGGGTATAGGCAGCGTGAACTTGATATTTTTGCCAGCCTTCGGATGCATACTGTAAGTGTGAGTCGTAGCCTTGTAGAGAATACAAGGGCTGATTGCAGATTTCGGTTAAAGATGAGCGATGAAATTCATGTCCCCAAATCCGATCGCCTTTTTTCATGAGCGGACTATCCTGCAAAGCGATCGCTTGACGATATCCGAGAGTTAGGCGCTTTCCCATTTTTGCTGCCGTCGGGAAAATATTCACCATTGGGAATGATTGATCCTGAAAATCAACAATGCGATCGCATAGATACATCAAGCCACCACATTCAGCATAGGTGGGAATGCCTGATTTGATGGCATTGTGAACGGATTCTCTAGCGGTTTTATTTTCGGCTAATTCACTTGCAAATACTTCAGGAAAGCCGCCGCCAAAATATAAGCCTTGGATATTTTCAGGTAAAGTGCGATCTCTAATTGGACTCCAATGAATTAATTCAGCACCCATTTCTCGAAATAGATCAAGATTATCGGCATAGTAAAAACTGAAGGCTTTATCTTGTGCGATCGCGATGCGAAGCCCCTCCCCCCTAGACCGCAATATTTCTTCTTCCTCTCTCCCAATCGAAAAAAGTGCTGGTGGGGGAGGACTTCCAAGCAATGGCAATAACTTTTCCCAATCAAAACAAGTCTCGCCTAAATATGCCAAGCGCTCAATAATTCCATCGAGATCGGACATTTCCGCAGTGGGAACTAGCCCTAAATGGCGATCGGGAATTGAGATATCATCTTGGCGGCGGAGAACTCCTAGAATTGGTAAATTCAATGGCTCTAGAGCTTGAGTCAATAATTCTAAATGGCGATCGCTACCAACGCGATTAAGCACAACTCCTGCAATGTGAATACGAGGATCAAAGGTGCGATATCCATGTGCGATCGCGGCAATAGATCTAGAAGTACTAGCACAGTTGAGAATCAAGACCACGGGAACATTTAGCAATCGCGCAACGTGAGCAGTGCTAGCAGTATCATCTTTGCCAGTCGCACCATCGAATAGCCCCATTACTCCTTCAATGAGCGCATATTCAGCATTCTGACTATGTTTCGCAAAACAGGACTTTACATAGGATTCGGAAGTTAAAACAGGATCGAGATTGCGACAAGGTAGCCCTGTGATGTAGGAATGGAACATGGGATCGATGTAATCAGGGCCCACTTTAAAAGATTGCACTGGAGATTCAGCGGATCGCGATCGCGCTTTCATTGCGGCTAATAGTGCCAAAGTTACTGTGGTTTTGCCTACACCGCTACGTTCACCCGCGATAATAATTGCCATTTTGTAGATAGTGCTTTTTGATTCTGGTTATGAAATAAACTGTCGCTAGAATTTATCTTCTCCACCAAATGTAAATTGTGCCATTTTCCATTTGATAAGCCCGATCACTTACAGTATCAAATTTTTCACTCGGATCATAAAGCCCAAGCTTTTTATAAACTTTGCCACCGCGATCGTCTCTATAAGTAAATGGCACTCCATCGTAGTTTTTGAAGGATTGACGCACTCCATCTTTCCATACTATCTCAGCATCGAAAACTTCAACATCAGAAGAGACAGTGCAGGGCATCGCTGCTTGAGGAGTGACAGAGCCAGTTACGAAGTACATACAAAATGCATTGCGGGTCTGAATACTAGCATGGCTTGGTGATATAACCGCTAATGATGCGATCGCGGAAATCATCCCAATTATAGTAGCTTGAATTTTCATGTTCTAATTTCTTGATTTATTTATGAATAACACACAGCAAAAAGACAAAGCCAATTCACAAAATGTTCCCATTAGACAGGTAAGGCGGCGCTTTGCGTCGCCTTACCTGTCTAGGGTTAGCCATTTTTGTTAAGGGATAAATGGGATAAATTGCCGCAAAAATTTACGCAACTTCAATAGACCAATAACTTCGCGTACTTTTGGAGAGACAAAATCTTCAGGCGGAATACTGTCTAGCGATCGCAGCTTTTCCATGAGTTCCGTATATTCAGCAGCAGTGAGTTGTTTGCCATCAATGGGCGATCGCGCATCAGTATAGATTTCTGCGCGTAAAATTTCTTCAGGTATATCTTCCTGAGAAGATTGGATTGTCAGAGTTTCCGCAAAACTAATCATCGGCATTGCCAATGTGGAGATCTGCAAACTGAAGAAAGAAGCGATCGCCAAATTTCGATTTTTCGCCTTTGGTAAAGCTTTGCGCTGCTGAGCCTTGTAACTTTTAGCGCCCCAATCTATTTGGTACATCTTCACAGCCTCCAGGAATAGTTTTACGAGATTTTTTGCCACACCATGCACAGAGATATTGGCGCGTTTCTTCGGATAGATCGATCGCTTTACTAAAGTCCGCCTCTTCGACTACCGCGCCCGTATATTCACCTGTCTCGAAATTGGGGAGATTTTGGCGATCGCGGGGAGAAGCAGTTTCTAGCTTGCCATAAAACAGCTTCACCCGACTAAGATCCGTGCCGCGCAAATTTGCCTTAGCCAAGATTGCGCCGACAAGATTTGCTCCTGTGAGATCGCAATTAACAAAATTTGTCTTAATCAAATTCGCGCCGCTCAAATCAGCATTTCGCAAATCCGTATTGCAAACATCACGATTTGCTAACATCATTCCCAAATTAACCACCCGCACTCCATTAGCCAGATCGACCACATAGCCACCCGTTCCATCAAGAATCGGGCGGCCAAGTAATCCATCACGTTTCAGTGGCGTTAAAAGATTAGCACTAGATAGAAATCGAATAATCTTGGCGCGTCCATCGCCATCACAACCACCTAGCAATGCTGCGGTTCTGGCTTGGGCGATCGCTCTTTCTAACGGCCAGTCTTCCAGTTGTCCTTGTGGATCAAGTACTAAGTCAGAAATCCCTTGAAAATATGAATCAATAGTTTGCTGTTGGGTAATGACATTTTGCTGTCCCGTTAAACTTTCCGAGATTTGGTTTTGTCGCCATGCCACCCACACCGCCAAAATCGCAATTAAAATCTGTCCTACCGCCCCTAAAGCCTCCCACTTCAGGCTATCAAACCATCGTGCAAAGGCAAGATCAAGCTCAGTGACATGAGCCGCCATGAACAACGCTACTCCAGCTAAAATGCTAGACAGCGTAATATCCCAATGTTTACCGAGAGGAGAATTGGCGATCGCAATTAGAAATGGCGGTACGAGTATTGGCAAGATGATTGTAAAGATCACGCCAAGACAGATATAAACCAGTTCATCGTAATCTAGATACATCGCCGTGAGTGCCACAACGGATGAGATCGTGGCTACGACTAAAAAAAATACTTTAATTCGAGAATTTGGTAGAGCCAATCTAGTAAATTCTGTTGGATTTGCTAAAAATTAGGATAAAAGCTGTATTAACCTTGATAATTTTACAATAAATCTATTGATATCAATGGACTATAGCTATAGTAATTATTGAGTTAAGACATAAAACCCTAAAAGCATCGCGTGCCTTTTGAATATTCCCAAAATTTGGCTATACGGGAATAGCGATCGCTTCTCCTAAACACCAATAATTGAAAAAGCTTTCGGCTCTTATGAAAGTGATTAAGTAGCTAAGCAAAATTAAATATAAAATTCCAAAATCTGTACCGCCTACTACTTGGACAGTAAAGATTTTGGCTCTACGGAACATCAGTTATTTAGTTCAAACATCGAAAGAAGATTATGCTCGATTTACAGAAATTGATGGGACAGATGCAAGGAATGTCTGAACAACTGCACAGAGAAGCACAGCAATTGACAGGCAAACTCGATCGCGCAGAAATCATATTTCACGAAGCAGTTGTTAATCAAGCATCGCTCAATCAACAAAGTGAGCAATATCGCGATCGCTATATTTTTAATTGTGCTGAGCCAGTTGAAGCTTTATCAGAAATTCAAGCAATATCACCTGTCTCCACATCACACATGGTATTAGCCACTGATGGCTCACAAATAGCACCAAGTCGCCATGAAATTGCTTATTGCTATTTGATTAATATTGGTCGAGTCGCGATTTATTATAACTCTGGCATCTATCCATTACTGGATAATGTACCTGAAGTATTTTATAAAACGGAAGACCTCTATAAAGCTCGTCAATGGGGAATTCAGACTGAACAATGGATGACTTTTAAGCGTACGGTTGCCGAAAATGTTGCCCTAGCAAATTTAGCCGTAGAAACGCTTGCTAGTAGTCCTAAACTACCGATGTTAGCTTTCACCGATGGAGCTTTAGTTCATTGGGAATTTGATGAGATTCCTGCTGATGCGCGATCGCAACTTTTGCCAGATATACTGGCTGCATGGGATGATCTGAAAGCTCGACGAATTCCTTTGGCAGGATATATCAGTGCTCCTCGCGCTGCGGAAACCACCAATTTTTTGCGTTTACAAATCTGTCCTTTTGAGCAACCTGATTGCAAGACCCATTGTGATGCTAAGCCTCTGGATTCCGCTCCTTGTAGTCAAATTCAACCATTGCGAGATGGCACTTTATGGGGGCGGCTATTAAAAGTGGGAGAATGCAGTCCTTTTTGGAAAAGCCACGCAAGAATTTTGCAGGAATATGGAGAACATCAAATTTATTTTTGTTATCTTCATGTCGGGACAGAAATCGCCCGAATTGAGATGCCAGCTTGGACTACATTGGATCTAGAACTGCGATCGCAAGCTTTGCAAATCATTCTCGCCCAAGTACAAAAAGGCTATGGCTATCCTGTGGCACTTGCTGAGGCTCATAATCAGGCGGTTGTCACTGGTAGCGATCGCCGCAGATTTTTTGCAATTTTAGAGCAGCAAATGGTGAAGTCTGGTTTACGCAATGTGACCACTTCCTACAAAGAGTCTCGTAAGCGCAGCAGTATTGCATAATTACCGCGCTTTGCTCTCAAACCCAACCCAATAAAACTCGCATTAGCTAGTATTGGGTATGATTATTTTAATTTTCATAACCCTAAAAAGCCTTGCATTGCAAGGCTTTTTAGGGTTATGAAAATTAAGCTGGGGACGAGACTCGAACTCGTGACCTGCTGATTACAAATCAGGCTATCTATTTTATGGATTGTATTCTACAAGCCAGTTTTAGGCTAGGTTGAAAAAGACTAGACTAAAATTAGGACTAAATTTGCGGGGGGATTAATTATCATTCGAGAACTTTTGCACACCGATCGCAATGCCAAACATAAGTTGGTCTGGCAGCGATTGGATTTTTTTTACGGTAATGCTTACCAGCTTTAAAAACACCTTGTAAGCGAAGCTTTCTCAATTGTCTGGGAGTAATACCAAGCTCGACGGCGGCTTGCTCTGTGGGTATCCAATCCTTTTTCATACTGTCACCTCTTCAGGTTTCACAATCTGGGTAGTGCCTTCAATCCAGTTCTTATTCCTTACCTCTAACTGACCATCCTCCTTGATAGCAAGGATTTCAACTCTTTGCCCTGAGAAAAAGCCACTTTTTAGAGAAACAGTTTTTCCCACTTCAAGTTTTTTTGATTTTTTCTGTGAGTAATTATTAGTTACTTGTAGATTTGGTTCAGGAGGTTCATTTGCTTCAGGAATGGCGTGGTTGTCAGCTTTTTTTGGTTCAGGGTGAAAATTATTTGGTTCAGGATGCAAATTTGGTTCAGCCTTAATTTGGTTCAGGAAAAATGAACCATTATTATTTGGTTCAGGATTTGGTTCAGCCATTGAAACCCTTTCTATATCTATGTTTTCTTTTTCTCCTGAACCAAATGAACCAAAATTAGGAGAAATTGCAAAATTTGTAGATTGAATACCAATAGCAAAGAATCCATACTCGGTTTTTTCGCTGAAACGCACTTTAGGAAAGATTTTGGTTAAGCTTTGCCTCATTAACCTTGAGGCTCTAACCCAAGGATCGAAGCGGCTACCTTCATCTAACCATTGATACTTTTTGTTTCCTTTATCGGTAATTTCGATCTCTAAAATGCCCTGCTCTTCATACCAAGCAGTAAGGCTGTCAAACAGGTCGCCTAATTTAACCCGTCCATTGCCTTGCTCTAACTTGATATCTGCTGCCCATCGGATGAGGTGGCAGCTTGCCTCTTTAGCTTCTTGGATTGCTCCAGATAAAGGCTTGTAATCAATACCCTCTGTCATGAGCCTGACAAGGGCATCTAGCAAGCGATTGAGCAAAGCAGGGCAAACATGATCTTGTAGGAAATCTGGATCGTTCTTAAAACGTGGATCGACGGGTAAATGGTCTGGATGGTTGGGATTCTCTTCAAAACTTTTTGTAAATTTGACGATCGCATATCGGGATTCAATAGCCTTTTGTGCGCCGACAATTGATGGGGCTTCGTTGCAATTCAAAAGCACGATGCAAGCGGGTTCCACGCTGTAATCATCTACAGTTTTGCGCTCGATATCGATCGGATCGCCTGTAAGCACGTTTTTGAGTGATTGCAGACTATCAAGGCTTAAACGTGAGTGATTTTCTGATGCCCAATTTATACGGCTAAATTCTAGTTTTGCAAGCGCGAATTTTTTAGCGTTGTCGTATTCTTGGAAGTCTCGCAAGGAGCAACCAGTAATACCAAGGGCAAATATTTTAGAAATTGCCGATCGCAGTGAGTCTTTACCATTTGAGCCGTCACCTTGCAGTAATAATCCACGCAAGCGAGAGGGGTTGAACTTACGAACAGTCCTTAAATCAAATGATGCGGCTATGGTTTTGAGAAATACATCTCTTTGAGCATCATCAAGGGCAATTAATAGGCGATCGCATGGTTCAGGATCGGCTTTTGGGTTGTATTTGACCTTGGAGCAGTAGGTATAAACTAGCTCAGGGTGATGTTTTCTAAGTGTCCAGCTTGGTATTTTGTCTTTCCATTCAATAGTCAAAATACCATTGGCAAGATTTAAGCCTGTGGAGTTGACAGTCTGCGGATCGATACCGAATTGGACTTTAGCCCATTTAAGTACAGCGTTAACGCTTTTCTCATCGGCATATTTATAAGTCCGCCTGTTGGTGCGCTCATCGTAAACCAGAAATTTATTACAAAATTCACTTATGCGGCGCTTTTCTACTGGGTCGGGACTTGCTTCGTAATGAGTGCCCGTCCAATAGTGCAAAGTATCGTGGATACAAACCCAACGGCGATCGCTAAATAGTTTTTTCTGGGCGATCTGGTTGAAATGTTCGGAGATGGGCGGCGCGTCAGGGTCTTCGCGTTCAAGTTGTAGTATTTCTTGCTTGCGATATTCTTCAAAGGTGACAGCTTTCTCGACTAAAAGATCTAATATCTGTCCACCTTTGGCGGCGATGAGGTCATCTAAGCCTTTGGTTTCATCGTTGTGTTCCCAGATTAATAGCTCTGGTACGGCTCCATGTTTGGCAATGAGTCGAGATAGGCGATCTAACTCATGTTTTACGGCTGGTTTGATGTGCAGATCACTATCAAAAGCGAGGTAAACAGATCTCCCAGTCCCAACAAAATCTTTAATCATGGGAGAGATTCGCCCATGAAATTGACCATTACTCACACCCGCGATTGAGATGCAGACGAAACCATTAGTAATAGTTGCGCCTGCTTTTTTAGCTCCTTCAGTCAGGATTATTGGTACACGGGTATTGTTTTTTACCCAGGACCAAAACCCCTGCGGATAATCGTCGGGTAAGATTGGCACTTCCCACCGTTTGGCTATGCTCTCCCAAATGCGATCGGGCACTTTTAAGAATAAAGGCTCAGGAGGGGCTTCTTTGCTAGATTTGAGGGGAGATTCGTATTTAAGGGCTTTTTCTTTGTCGCCATTGACAACAATTCGGGGACTATCGGGCTTAAATTGAAATCCTGAATATGCGGTGTCACGTCCGAGGCTATCACCCCAGACAGCCCACCCGCCCCCGTTTTGCCATCCGCTTTTCCAGCGTCCTGTTTTCCAGCCTAGTAGATAGCTGATTGTTCGCTCATCAGATATAGTGCGGACATTCATCCGCACTATATCTGGGTCTGTTTGCTCCCATTCTTTGAGGTGAGCTTGTGAAAGTTCATCAATTATTTGTGTTGAGGGCATGGTTTTAAAGCAGTGACATTTGACCTAGACGCTCGGCTTTGAGCCGTTTTTTGAGTTGCATTTGTGAGGTGTCGTATCTGGCATGACACGGGAAACAGAGAGCTTTTAAGTTTTCGGGACTGCAATCTTCAGGCTGATGGTTAAGATGTGCGACGGTGAGAGTAAATCTGTGTGGGCGTTCTTTGTATCCCCATTCCCCAGATTCATCACACGCAATATAGTCACAAGTCTCGTTATACCAATTGAGATTCCCTTCTTTTACTAGCCATTCCACAAAGTCAATCCAATCAACTTTTGGCTTTCGGCAAGGCTTTCCACATTCTTGACATTGCCAGTTAGCTGCCTCTTTGATTTGAAGTGCGATCGCATCCCAGTCAGGTGGATAAAGTTTGCGGTTCATTGGCATGGCAAATCACAAAGTTTTTCTATGTGGTTATCAATCGCGTTCATCACCTTTCGGCGGGTGTCGATGTTGCGCCTCATGTTGGCTGTGTAGCCAGCAACAAAAGCGGTTACAATTTCAAATTTCATGTCTTCTGAATAGGATTTACGTGCATCTTTTTCAAGTAAAAATGCTTCAAAATCTGTTTTTAGCTCTGGGGGAAACCTCGTTTCATAAAATTCCTTGAAATCCATAGTTTTGATTTGGTAATTAGGCGATCGCGTTGGTTATCTGAGTCCTTTGCCAAGATTTTTAGAGGGGTCGGTGGGGATATCTGCTTTTTGGAAGTACCGAATAAGCTCGGAATGAAGATCGCTTTCATAGCCTTGGTCTACAGTGCCATCACTGCGGATATTGATGTAGACATTTCCTCTAGCGTGTGTGGGTTTGTTGCGATGACAGTAAAACTCAGCTCTAACCTCGCCAACAAATAAATGGCTCCCTTCTTTTTGTCGTGAGCTGATGACCTTCTTAAGCTCCCAGCCGTGAGTACTGCAAAGCTTCAGCATGGTTTTGAGTTGATTCGCGTTTCCTTTGATGTTTTTCATGGATTTCAAAAAATAGTTAGGCGATCGCAATTTCACTGGGTAAATTTGCGATCGCATGATTGGTTAGTTAGTCTTTTGTCTGTCTTGTTCAGCCCAAGAAGTGGTTTCTTCTTCCCAACCAGCACCGCATACATTGCAGGTCAGATATGCGATGGGCAAAACAGGATCGTGAAAAGTATGTAGATCCTCGGATTTACAAGAAGGACAAGATTTATCTTCAATTCCTTCATCTGCTCTAATCTCAGTGTCAGTTGTCATAGGGGCTTGTGATATTTGGGCTGTAACGTTTGAGATATTTGAGAAGTTTGATTAGGCTGATTTGTACATAATTTTCTGTGTAATAAATCTCGCCATCGGGTTGGATTTTGATTTCTTCTAGCCAAATTGGCATATTGCGAGTGAGCTTGCCACGAAGAAAGCGATACTCGTCTAGCCTGTATTTGGGCATTAGTAGTCATCCTCATAGGTGATTAGTTTGCGATCGCTCAAGCTTGCTACCTCGTTCAAGATGATTTGGTGAATGTGCTTCATTCTGAAGTTACGAGCGCGGTGTGTAAGGGATTGGTTTTCTGTTGGGAGTGTTGCCAAGATGCAAAGGTCAATGGCTTTTAAGCTGGTGACAGCATCGGCTTTGAAGCAGGTAAATTTATCTTGAAGTTCTTTGATGTCGCGAGTGAGTGAGTCAACTCGTGACTGTGCGGCTCTGTGATTGTTAGCCGCTTCAATCATTAATTCTCGTTGCTGTTCCCTAGTTGCTTCGTACTCCAAAATCTGCTCTTTGAGACTTTGAACCTCCGCGTACAATCTCTCAGATGATTCCTGCGCTCGGAAACAGTGTTCGGCATAGTGAGCCGCTAAATTTCTTTGCACATCTGCATCTGTTTCCCACGTTTTTCCTTCCGATACATACGGAATTCCAACACCAACCTTGAGCGAGGCAACATAAAGAGCAATTTCCTTTATGTCATAGGCGTTCAGGGGCTTTTCTGTTGTGGAGGTTTTGCTCAACTCCTTAGCCCATTCGGCGGGGTCGTACTCGGATAAATCGCAAGAGTAACCGCTAGCTGATTCGCGCAATGTCCAGAGATCGGATAGGCGTTTAAATCTTTCTGGTGAGAAATTTTTTGAAAAACATTGAGGGATCTCATCGCGCCCTGCATGATGCTCCCAATCTGCATCTTCGCCAAGGGCGGCGACTATCTCTGTGTTGATTAGGGTTGCAACTTTGTCGGCAAAGCTGTAAAAGCCTTCAATTAATTCAAGTTCGCGGGGTTTTTCTGACATGGGGGATTACTTGGGTATTGTGTACGTGGATCGGCACAGCTTCGAGGATCTTGGCTGTAGCTTTGGGCGGGTTGATAGTGAGCTGCTAGGAGTAGTAGTGAGAGAAGGATTGCTCTCATTTAGTCACCTCTGAGAGCAGTTGCTCGGATAGTTCTTTGATGATTGCGAGTGTTTCCCTTGTGTTGAGAGATTTGAGCCATTGAGTAGAAGTTGCACTGAGGTTGGGAACTTCAAACCCTTCTATTCTTTCGGCTACTTCATCGGTTAACTCGTTCATGAGTAAGGCTTTCGCGCTTGAGGATAGAGATAGAATTTCTTCTAAAACTGGTAAAGGAAGGTCGCTCAAAATCGTGGCTATGTTCATGGTGTTTCTCGCAATTGGTTGATGAGGTCTATGCATTGATTCCAGATTTCTGTTGGGAGAAATATTTGGATGGGCGATCGCTCTATAAATCCTGCGGTGATGGCTACATGAATGAGGGCGGCTTCGCGAACTACATCCAGTTCGATGAATCTTTGGATTGAGATGTGTGGTTTGCGCTGGGTTTTGGTTGCTTCTAGATAGGTATCTATATGGAAGGTCAGCGCAGGGTTTTCGGTGCGAGTTTTGAGACTAACCATGTTTGTCATGGGTTTAACCTTCAATTGGTGAATTGATGATTTCGGGTGAGTAGCCTTGCTCGATCAGTAGTGCGTACTGTGCATCAAGGGCGCGGCGAAACCGAGCAGGGTTTGGTGCATGGCAATGCCCTGTAAGCACACCGTCGTTTGTTCTGAATGTGTATCTGTTGTTAGATACATAGAAAGTTGCTTTAAGATGATTTGATTGCATGATTACCTCGGCGTTGAATTGTGGTACTGAATGCAAAAAAAAGAAGAGGTCGATTGCCTAGCTCGTAACTAGCGATCGATCTCTTCTTTTTTGTTGGTGAGTTGTTCTTCGAGTTTTGTCAAGAAATGGTGACTTGAGAAGCAATGGCGAAGCGCTGCGTCAACAATCACGTTAGGACGTTTGCGATGCTTTGCTGCTATTTCTCGTAGCTTGATGTCGATGTCTTGATCAATCCGTGCTTGTAAAGGTACTTTGGCTGACATGTCTACTTGCAAAATTGAATTTACACATTCAATAATTGCATGAGTATATTCAATAATGCAAGCATGAATTCAATGAATTAATGTAATCTTGAATGTACGCATTTATCTATCAACGCTATGACACTTGAAGAGCGTGAAAAACTAGCAGAGTTAATAAAGCAAAAACGAGGCTCAATGAGTAAATCTGCTTTTGCTAGGATGCTTGGTGTAAGTCATACTGCGGTAACTGGTTGGGAAAATTGCCTCTCAGAGCCTGATCATCAAAACTTAGTAGCAATTGCCAAAGTTTTGGGCATGAGTCTAGATAATTTGCACGACTGCCTTAAGGGTGATAAAGCTTCAGCTTCAGAGTTTGACAGTCTTGTAGGGAAAATTAAATCAATGCGTATGAGCTTGAATCAAATTGCCGTCATAGATCATGTTGTGTCTGAAAAGTTGTTAGCTATCGCGGAGAGTACAGGGAGATAGCTAATGTCTGAATTTCGCACGCTGCTCCCTGATAGTGTTATTGCTAGAGATCCTCTGATGCCTTTAACTTATGGCAGTTTATATAAGGTTAAAGACTATATTGATCTAGCTTACCAACAGCTAATGTTGAGCGAAGAAATAACAAAGCAAACTTGGGTAATTGATGGGGCTGACTGTGAAGTACTGATGGTTGGCTCGACTTGGAAGAAAGGCAAAGTTAGAATTAAGATTGCAGTTGAATTTTGCGAGGACGTAGATCCTGCAACTGATGAGCTAAATATTCTGAGAAGCCAGATATAAGATCTCGGTTTATAACATCAGAACCTAAAAATAAATTTTACTAACCTCACTAATGAGGAAACCAGCATAGGAAGGCGATCGCAAAATCTGCGATCGCCTTCCTATGCTGCCAAATCTCGCAAAGTCACGCTAGTGAGATATTCACAAATAGCTGTATAGCAATCATCCTTGCAATTTTCGCCATTGCCTAACCTATCAGCAAACTCATTAAGCAATAGCGTAACGCTATTTTTATAAGCCTTTAACTCATCAAATAACCTCAAAACATAATCGCTCTCATCAGCAATTTGTGCAGATTTATCACGGTCAATGTGGTTATTAGCACGGCTCAAACTTTCCGCATTGCGAGACTTTGCGACGGTGCGAAATAGGCGGCGATCGCGTGACAATCGCTGTTTGATATAAGCCTGTAATTCTGCAAGTTGTAAGGCATTGCTAGCCATAAAACAACCTAAATCAAATAGCGTTACGCTATTCTGTCTAGAGGCATTTAGCACGATATCAGCTAGCTCTCGAATTACATCAGCGCTGATATTGCGTCTCTCTTTTTTAAGTAGTTCATACAAATCAACTTGCAGATCTCGATCTGGCAATGTCTCACCAATGGCAACAGCGATCGCTAAACTCATCTCACCTTGTACTAGATAGTCAAATAAATCATCATGTAGATTGGCGATCGCTAAACCTTGCGAGCAGATCGTTTTTTTCATGTCGATATTTTTAGGCAAGTTCCCAGCGCTTAACTTTCTGTCTCGAAAGAACTTACCAGCGTCTATCGCAGTGCCATTGTCATCAGCAATATTTGCAAGCGCACCGATCGCCCTTGCTTCTATATCTGTATCAGCATTGATATATCTAACCCATAAATCACTAACACCTAAATTCATCGCTAGGGTTACGCGATTGTGACCATTAACCACATAGGTTTTACGGTCAAAAGGATCGCGCCATACCAAAATTAAACCCGCTAGATTGCTATCCCATTGCTTAATCTCTCTCAAACTCCCTGTAGAGCCTGTAGAGCCATGAACGAGCTTATATTGAAACCTCTTAGGATCGAGTTTTAATAGCGTAACGCTAATCTTGCATACTTCATTTTCTGGAATAAAGCTTTGCTGATTTCCTATCTCAAGACTCTCTAGATAATTTTGGACTTGGTTAACTAAAGCGATCGGTATCCTTACAGGTTTAGTCTTGCCCGCAAAATATTTGTTTTTAAAATTTGGGTTTCCACGTTTAGGCAACTCTAGATCGAGTTCCGTTTGTGATGGATTGAAAAAATGTAATTGCTGACTCACGGCTTAATTTAATAGCGTTACACTATTGACAATATTAGATTACTGCTCTAAAGTCAATAGCATTACGCTATTAAAACATAGGTATAGCAATGAAAAAAGACGATCGCATTATGGGAACTGGTAAGCGTGAAAACCAGATCGGGACAGTACTAGAAGTTAAGGGCAAAATGGCTCTTATTCAATGGGATGGCTCTCAAGAACAGACTTGGAAACCTATCAAGAAACTAGCTCTTCTTGGTTCCGCTCTTTTCGATCTTTCAAGCTTTAGCAAGTAAGGGCATAAATGATGAGTCTCACTGAACATTACCAAAAACAAGGCTTTCGCCTTGCAACCGTTACGACGGAAAACGGCTATACATGGTCAACCGCTATTAATGGCACTGATGAAAGTATCTGTGAATATTTTCTAGGCAAGCATTTCAATACAAAGCCGTTCCCTTTTGAAGAGATGTCTATAGTGACATCAGTTTCTATTGATGGCAAAACTTATCAAGGATAGACTATGAATCATTCTGCAAAGGTACATTTTTTGGCTTGGTCTATTGGGGTTAGATGGATTATCTCAAGCTCTAAGCATTGGCTGTTTTCAGAACGCTACGATCTGCCCTACATCGATACAGAGCTTTACTTATGGGCACTTGAGAGGTCTATTTTACCTTGCCAAGTAAAATACGATCCCTCCAAGGTTTCTTGGTATTAAAAACAAATAGCGATCGCCTATCTCATAACTAGGCGATCGCACTCAAAATTATTACAATCAGAATTAATCTATTATGCAACTATCACTCATTCCCGATCTAGTACCAGCGCAAACTACAGCACCAAAACAGACAGCTAGCAGACAGTTAACTCTAAACATTCTAGGTAGTATCGCAACCGTACCCGCAGACACAAAACCTAAACAGGCTCTAACCACTTCTCAAGCTTGGTATAACGGTAAACTTTGCACGGTTATTAAACGCTCTAAAGAAGAATTTGACGGTTTAATTATCAAAATTTGCACTATAAAAACTCAATCTGGTGAAGTGCTAGAAGTTCCAGAAAACCACATTACAGTTTTGTAAATTCATCCTTGAATTGTTACAGATGGACACAACAAAGCGCTGACTTGGTGATCGCTTTGTTGTGTCCATCTGTGCGATCACCTAATAAATAAGGCTCTATAGGTATTTCGCCTACATTCAGCAGGTTATTTAAGACAAAAAATAATATTTACGAGAAGAGGCTCCGAGAAACTGCAAAATTAGATTTTGTCTATCATTAAGCTTAATCTGATATTTAAGATGGTCAAGAAAGACCAAATGGACAGAGAGAAAGCACTGAAGTATCCAACGTAAAGTAGGGCGAGGGGAGGGCTTACCTTTTTGATCAGGAAGAGTCGCATTGGCGTTCTCTAAAGCCCGTCTGAGTTGTCTTTGCCCCAAACTATAGACCATGAGAGCAAGAGTCATGATCATCGCCAAAGCCATGATCCGTTTCGTATTTTTGAGAAAAACGCTGGAAGCAAAGAATAGAGGGTCTTTGAGAAAGCGAAATCCCCGTTCCGTAGGTTGCTGTCCCTTATATTCCCGTAAGATTTCGCATTCAGTCCATTTTTCAGAATCCAGCGAATTGGTGGCAAGAATAAAGCGCCCAACCTGTTGACGATGAACAGCAATGATTACAGGGTTCTCGACTAAAGTTGACTGAATGTGAAAGGAATGATGAGTTGCTTCAGTATTGGGACGACCTCTTTGCGAATAATGCGGTTGAGCAAGGATTTTAGGTTCATCAAGACTGTGGTAATTCAGCGTTTTCTCAAAGTCCGTGATCGCACTGAGGGCATCAGCTTCACAGGCAAAACTTTTATTCATTAAGCTCTTTAGACCTTTATCTTTCTCTTTTAAGGCTTTCTCTATCTGCTTCGATAAAGTTTTGAGGTCGGATTCCATGCGTTGTTGGCTTTCGACAACAATCCATTGCTGTTTGATACCCGCATAAGTACTACAGACTACGCAAAAACGATAACCTTTGTGGTCTTTCTGCTCACTGAATTGTTCAGGCAATATAGTTTGGATTAATTCCTGTGCGGCTTTTATCGTTGCTGGTACTCGGCTAATCCAATTGATGCTATGACCAAATTCCCTCAGATTTGCTTCACTATAGAAGGCTGCATCCATTACGTACAAGTCTGGTTGTTCTCCTTCCCATTCTGCCTGAAATGCTTTGATTACCTCTGGAAAAGCGCTCTGGTCTGTTTTGTTCCCATCTGCAATATTCATGAATATGGGGATTCCTTCTTCTTCACTAGTCAGTAAATGCCATGTAAATTGTTTCAAGTCTGGGCGATGGTCTCGTGAGTATCCTTGCGTAATTGCGATCGCTACTGGCTCGGCTGAGTCATCTTCGACTAAATTTTCTTCTCCTGTTTCCGTTGTTTGATACTTCCCATGCACTGACATACTTGTGCCATCAAGATGCGTATTCTTGACGCTTACTCCAAATCGTTTACACATCTCTGTCGCTATCTTCACAAATATTAGCGTGATGCCATATGCGTATAGTTGATCCATCACTCTCCCCAAGCGACTATCGTTCAAATATTCTGCTTTTACTCCTGCTCCGATTAGATGTTCTGTCGCTTTTCCTAAAAAAAAGTCACTGAATAAATACAAAGGGGCCGTCAAGAAACCCATGCAGTTCAATATCATCGCTTTCACCACTTGCCCCGCACTTACTTTCTCTTGCGGATGGCTTCCTAGCTCCCGATCTATGATTTCTACTATCCCGATTTCATCTACTATCCCAGCAATTATACCTAGATGGTCTATGTCTTGTACGTCTATCTGAGGCATTTGGCTATTTTGATTGCTCTTAATTAAAAATACCTTATTTTAAATTTAACCTGCTGAATGTAGGATTTCGGGGAGGTCAAACAAGATAAACGGCTCAGTACTTTTAATGACAGGTGTTTCAAACATCGAATCCCTCCGAGGCTAAAACTATTGCACATCAAGCATTTCAGCTATTTAAGCTAAAGTACCTCCCTGAAACACCTATTGAGCCTTTTGTAATTGGGACGATAGCGGATGCCATAGAGCATCAGTTTTTCGTGCATAGCAAGGGCATTGGCGATTATGTATGTTTACTGAGTGGGTCTAATACCTCTTCCTTGAGCATATATATCGCTTCTTTTACAGCTTGTGTTAGAGAATCTATATCTTTAAGCACATGGTTAAGATAGCCTGTATTTAAAGCAATGTGTGCATGTGGCCAAATATGACAATGTGGATAGCAAGACGAATCTGAACATTCTATATGTAGATGCAAACTTTGCTTGTATTTTGCATGAGCAGCGTTATCTGGTTCATTTGGATCACAATGGAGAAGCGCAAACTCTTTCTCTTCAGATTTAGATGTTTCAATCGTATAAAAATGAAGATATGCTCTATCTAGATAGAATAATTCTTCTCTATTCTGAGGAATTTTGAACCATCTTTCGTAATACATAGCACGTAATTCACCAATAGTCCTAAATCTCATCTCATCGTAACGAGCATCAGACTTTGATATATTATCTTTTGCCACGACTATATATTCCGTTGTACTACGACCATAAGGTGATACAACTAATTTTTGGAAGTTTAAGGCAAGAGGTCTAAGTAACGACTTTACGACTTTATGTCTATTTCGCAGTGTTTTATTATTAATTAAAATTCGCTTATCTTGATGTGCCATATATAGCCAGTTCTTCCTCACTAAATCCGTATAAATCGGCTACAATATGGTCAATTTCGGTCTCGATATCTATAATTTCAGAGCCTGAAGCAAGGAGACGTTTATCAACGAGAAGTAGCAAGTTGTGCATGGTAGAGGAATGTACTTTTGTTGGATCTGGAACAGGAGTCTTAAGCAAGCTTTTAGGTTCTAACATAGAATACCCACTGCCATATTTATGAGAATGTTCGGATATGTAACGATAGCAAACACTCGAATTTAAGACAGCAGCAAAGTAGCGCAGTAGCTCACTTTCAACATTGCGCTCCTTAGGAAAAATCACTGGAGAACGAACAACAGCAAATTTACCCTCACTATCAATTGAGAATCTAGGCATAATCGCTAAGTGTGGACTAACAATTTTTGCTTGCTGTAAATATTCAAATCGAGATCTTTCTAATTCCCACCAAAGAATTTGATTGTTTCGCACTGCGGTACGAGTCTCTAACTTTACTTTATGTTGTAATAAGTACTCCCATGTTTTTGGATATCTTAGTTTAAGATCATCTTCATTAAGCTTTTCACCTTCAGCATATGGATAAAACAAATAACTTTCTGTCTGTTTAGGAGTAGTATAAGATTCCATTTCACGATCTGAAAGGAATGGAATAAAAATACTATCTTCTCCTTTTGGTACTTGCCTTCTTGGAACTATAAATACCTTGTTACTACCAGTTTGAACGCCTACTCGAATATTCATAAACTTACCAATAGTTGGGAGTAATTTTAATTTGCGTTCGATACTAGCAGTTTTAGGAGTCTGTATTATCCATTCATCAGATTCAAAAACATCTTGAGTCACATTAAAAATATTGTAAAATTTGGTTTCTGACTGACGACCTTCGACTATATCTTGTAACGCTTTCCCCAATAATTCTTGACATTGAGCAATAGTAGCAATAGGTGCTTGAGCTTGATCAAAACTATAGCGTTTCTGGAAAATCAGAAGAATAACATAAGTATTGACATCCCCGAAAACTTGAACAGCGGAAAGATCTACTAAACAACGAATCCAAGCTGTTTGAGAAATAAGGTTGCGAATTCCAGAATCACTTTTTGACAAAAGGAATTTATGGGGTAAAACAAATAGACCATATCCACCAGGTTTCAAGGATTCTATCGCTATCTTTAAGAAAGCTAAAGATAAATCTACTTTTCCCTGAGAAGCAGTTCCCATAAAATCAGCAACTCTCGCTCTTGTTGCTTCATTTTGATCTCCCAATGATACAAATGGTGGATTAGCAATAACAGCACCAAAACTATTTTTTAATTCTGGATGGTCTTGAGTATACTTAATAGCTTCCTCCACTTTTATTTCAAGATTAGATGGTAATTTATCTGTAAGAACTAAATGGAGCAAAGAAAGTGATAAGAGAGCTGAATGACATGCATTAGGATCAATATCTAGACCAGTTACATTGCTAAATGCTGTTTCGATAAATTCAGTTGTTATGCCACCTTGGGTAGGATCACATTGAATCTCCAAAAGTGTTCTCAAAAAAATACCAGAACCGATAGCAGGTTCCAATGTACGCAACCTCTTAAACTCCATCGGTGGCATTTGCTCACGTAGATATCTTGCAAAAAAACCTGCTATAAATTGAGGCGTATAAACACTACCATGAGCTTTGTTTGGTATTTCTTCTGGTAAAGGTGGAAAGAAACTAAGCTGATCGACATCATTTTCTGTAAATCTTAAAAGACTAGTATATCTTTCATAAATACGACTCAGAGCATGTTTGGATATGAGAGAGAAGTCATATTTATATGGCTTTGCGTATTTGATTCTATAAAAATCTCTTACAAGGACTTCTAGGGTTTGTCCATCTAAACTATCAAAAGCACTAAGTAAAGATTCATCTATTAGATATGCTGGTATTTCTTTTTGATAAAAATATTTGAGAGTTCTAAAAATTGCTTTGCGAATTGTTAATTGTTCACCTCTAGATTGAATAACGTTCTCAAACAAAGCTTGCGAATTTGAAAACTCCTCAGCCCTAAATGGGTGAAGACGACGAAAATTATCTTCAACCGCTCTAGTAAATATAATTGCATTAAACAGAGCAGACAACTCTCTATTAGAGATTGAGTTTCCCATCTCAGAATATAAATTGCGCTTCCAAAATGAAATTGTATCGATTAGGGCATCATCTAGAGCAGGAAGATTCGGGTTTTGTCTCTTTCCTGAAATTTGCTCAAATGCTTTACTTCTCAAATTATCTAAATCATCATGAGAAATACGACGAGTTTCTACAATTTTCTCTGGATCGCAACGGTTAAAAATATACGAAATTTGGTCAGACTCGATCTGAATATGCCAATCAACTAAATTGTTATAGGATATGTTGAGTAAACGTTTTCTCTCTTCATAACTAAGCTCCGAATATCTTCTTTGAAGAAAAGTTATAACAGCTTGATTTTCCAGACCATGTTCGATTATTAAATGAGCATTTGCAAATTCATTCGTTGAGGGGATTTCTAAAATATCACTTGGAGTCCACCCAAAATTGTGAGCAAAATCGTTCAAAATTCTTGCACGATCAGTAGTCGGCAGTATTGATGCCGATGATGTAAGTTGCAAAACCGTGCTGTACAACCCAGAAATCATTCCCATCCTCAATTTTTTTCAAGATTTCTCATAGTAACACCTTAACAACAAGCATATACCACAAAAAATAGTGTTGCTATTAAAATAATGATGATCTAGAACAATTGCAATATTTATCATTAAAAACTTAGGATGAATTCACGATAGTCCCAAAGAGCATAGTATGCTGCTATTCCCTGATCTCTGTTTGATTTGAAGGAATAGGCGATCGGGTTTATGAGTAGTGAGGGTGCGATCTCTGTTTGATGTTGGGGGATTAGGCGATCGTGATTTTGGGTGGTGAGAGGCGATCGCTGTTTGATTTTAGGGAATAGGCGATCGGGTTTGTGGGTGGTGAGAGGCGATCGCTGTTTGATTTGAGGGAAAAGGCGATCGGGTTTTGTGGGTGGTGTGGGGCGATCACCACTTAATTTCCTTTGTAATTCATCCTTGATTTGACAATACTTAGGCTGTCTCTTTGTTCTGTGAGTATTTAATCAATAGCGTAATGCTATTGACTTTCTAGCGATATGGATTTAAAGTCAATAGCATTACATTATTAAAACCCTCTATGGAACTAAAGCGCAAAACGCCGCCTAACCCTAACGGCAATCCCAACTTCAAAAAACTTTGGGACAATTTAGGAGAGGCAAAAGCTATTAGATTACCTGAGTCTTTACACTCACTTTTTAGAAGTCTATCGACTGCCATTAATTCGGGTAAAGTCAAAACCACAGACTTAGAAAATATGTGTATTGATTGGGGAAATGTAGAGAGAGAGTTAACCGCAATTACTGGTAAGCCATCTCTAAGCATTGTCCAAAATCCTGAAAAGTCTAGCGATGAACTGCTCGAAAAATTAGAACAGTTTGAGGCGGCGCAACGCGCCACATGGGGAACATTGCCGCAGCATCGAGGCGAATTTTCTACGACTTCGGCAAGGTGGGGGAAATACAATGAGTTTAAGGCGTGGTTGGCTAACCAAGGAGAATAAGCAAATGAGTATGACATTTGAGCAGATGCAAGAAATACTTTCAAGAACTGCCGTACTAACTGAGAGAAATAGTGAGCCAATATAAAAGATTATGGCGATCGCCAAATTAGCGATCGCCATAATCTTGAGAATTTACATCAATCTGAAAAGTGGCAAGCCATTACAGCCCATATTGAGCCAAATGAATAAGCGATCGCATAAAAAAGGAGCCAGTCAATTTGACTGGCTCCTTTTTTATGGTGCATCACTAATATTTATTCGCATATCAAATTTAATTTCGCCTGTGAAGCCGCCCGTAGTATCCCACCAGTAGCTTGACAACCATAGATATTTTTTGCCGATCGCGAAATCTCCATCACCATCATTAGCAAAAAGGCTGAAAGGTGTTTCTCGGATCACAAATAGAGACCCGTAATTGCTACCTGTATAAAATTCTTCAGCGTCTAGCTGAATTAAATTAGGATATATAGCTTCAATCTGTGGAACCAGTGCGATCGCGCCTCTGCCTTTCGGAAAAACCAGATCGCTTATTTCTGTTTGCCCAGAGATGAAAACCTCTCCCAGCTTCTCTGTAAAGGTAAAATCCCCCGCCTCGATATCAGCAGGATCGGTTATATCTGCATAGAAAACCCTGAAATATTGGCTAATAGTTTGACTGGAACTATTGCTAGATGAGGCAAATAATTTTTGAGGAATTGGGCTGAACTCTACCCAGCCATTGAGCGCGCCCTCACGAACAGATACCCACTGAATCCGTGAAATAAAATCAAAATATAGCTGTCCAATTTTTACAGGGACAATATTTGGAGCGCCTCCACCCATTGAGATTGCTGGAGGCTGTCCATCACTACCCCCAATCAATTCCAGCCAGTCACCAACATCTAGCCCAATCGCACGGTAAACACGGTTAGTAGTTGTATCGATAAGCAATTGCTCAAGGTTATCAGGGGCGATCGCAATTCCATTAAAGAATCTCACTTTGGAGCTGCCGCCGTCGCCATCAACAGAGGGCAAAAGCTCAACCAAGTTACCAGCGGCTAGCCCAGTAGCTCGATAGACTCTATTCGTGTCAGTTGCTGCTATCAATTGATCGATAAAATCGGGCACAAAATCAGCAACATTCCCAGAAAACGTTCTAATTTTTGCATAGTGCAAATCATCAGGATTTGTCAATTTCGAGTGTCTGGCCATATCAATTCAATCCTCAAAAATTACATGATCTTCTGTGGTCAGTACCTGTCCGTCCTGAACCAAAATCTTATTCAGGATGGTAGCTGCATCAATTACGGGCATATCAGCGCCGATCGCAACCCAATCCGCAGGCGAATTAGTTGCGATCGCAATCCAAAGCTTTTTAGTTAGAGCATTTAGCCAAAAAGTGCGATCTCGATCGGGCGTTGCGATCGGATCGGTTGACTCTATCAGTAGATTTGGAGGAGAGTGGAGAGGGTTGCTAATTGGCATAATTATTTGAGTGGTGGTAATCCTTGCGGTGCTTCATTTGTCCATAAATCGATTCTTATCCGATCCTCACTGGCTTTCGTGCCATCGGTAAAGCTGCGTCCTTCACCTGTAGTAGTTCTACGAATTAGCAAGTTTGCATAGGCTGGATAAGCAACTGTGGGATCTTTCTTTAAATCTATATTTTTCTTCTCTACCTCTTCAGTTACGTTGAGATTCAAAAGTTTCGCCGTGGATAAAGTCAGCATCCTGCGTAAAGTTTTTTCAGCCTCACTCTTAGAGGAGCCATAAACAGCCATCTGTCTACCATTGTCTAGATGTGCAGTAGCTCTGAATTTTCCCCATGTATAGGGTTTAGCAGCAAGTTTTATTTTGCTCCAAGTCAAGCCAATAATCGGATCGGGTATGGTCACCTCGAATTTTTTAGCCTGTTTCCCATTGGGCATTCTCCAAGGCGGCTCTTTTTTCGCCTTGAAAATAATTTGTAATTGGCGGCGTAATGGTTTCGCACTGACAAAATCATCAGCGGGCATCCCAACGATCTGACCTACATCACGATTAGAAATTAATCTGTAATTGTTCAGGGTTTCGAGTGTGCTTGCTTCCAAATCATTAGTAGTAGCACTCAAAATCAATTGCTCTTCTTGGCGGCGCTTATCAGGTGTGAGCCTTACTGTGCGCTTTTTGCCCTGCGTAGACTCATTAGCTCGTTTAGCCTGTGAGTAAGCTGCATCTATCTCCATCGCGACGATCATTCCCGCCTCAGTGAATGAGTCCCAAGATTCTTCTAAGAATGCCTCAGTAAAGGCTCTCAGCTTATTGTTTTGGATGTTTTCTACAAATTCATCCATTTTAGAATTGAAAGATATGACGGGCTGCCCTTCCGAACCCCAGTTTTTTTGAATAAAAGCAGCCGTGCTTTGCCCATAAATGCTTGTCAGGACATTGTTTGGGATTGATTTGAGTAGCTTCCTGTAATTGATGTAGCCAGAAATCAAGGCGTTATTAGCTAAAGCTCCAACCGTCTGAGTTATCGCGCCGCTAATGCCTCTGGTGATTTCTCCGATCGCCTCTTTGCCAACATTACCCGCGACAGTTTTCGCAAGGGCAGCCCCGCCGATGACGGGACATAGGAAGGAAACACCGTAACCAATCCCAATTCCAGCCAGCCAGCCAAAAGAGCTACCCAAAGCCGAACCCCAAGCCGATGCTATGCGAACGTTTTGGCTCTCCATTAGCGATTCTAATTCTTTGTCTGAAGCATTCCAGTTAAAGGACTTTATTTGTTCTGTTCGGTCACGTAGCCATCCGAAAATACCCGTAACTAATCCACCGCCAGCCCATCCCAAGATATTTAAAGCACTTGAGAGGAAACCATTTAAGCCAGATTTATTAAAGAAATCTCCAATCTTATCTAGGATGTTTTTCTCATCAGGGCGTGTGATTGCATGTGAGAGATCTAGAGTTCTTATTCCTTTGTTTGGGGTCAGCTTCTTCCGAATTTCACGGCTGTATAGTGTTTGCTTGACGATCTTAAGTGCGCTCATTTTGCCCCTCCCTTCTTGGTGTCTGGTGGGGTTTCGTCCTTTATTTCGGGCTTATCTTGAGCGTTTTTATTAAAGCGAGAATTTGGATCATTTATCTCTTTGATAAATGCCTCAAATTTCTCTTCTTGTGCCGTCTCATCGGCTGTCATTGCCGATATTTCGCGATTCAATTCTTTTTGCTGTCCTTTACCTCGGAAAAATACAGCCTTGATAATTCCAGCCGAAAACATCAATTTTTGTAGGAAACCCACAACGGTTTCTTTGTCGGCAATCTCCCAGCCCTGAACATATCCAGTCACGGTTTTCAAGAGCTTTTCTAATACGATTGGCTCTTTCGATCTAGGGTCTAAACTTGCACCAGTAAAATCGAAATTGTATTGTAATTCCCTTGGTTTGTAATTAGCTTTGTATCCCAAAAACGTCGCGTTAGCACGGGCGTAATCCTGCGCTACAACAGAAGCATTTTTTGTCGCAATTATTTCAGCGGCAAGACGTAGCAACATGTTTAACTCAACCTCTTGATTAACAGAACTCTTGAGCGTTAGCGCGTACATTTCTGCGATCGCCTCAGCAATATTGGGTATTTGAATCGTTTTCTTTTGCTCTCCCTCTTTCAATGGATCAATATCTTTTACATCTATATCAACGGGAAATTGACCCACTAAGCTATCAATTTGATAGGTTAGCCAGTGCAAAAACTCAGCATTAGATTCCATTTTCTGTGTCCCATCCCCCAAGCCCTGCAAAAGGCTCTGTGGTACTTCTATGGGATAAGCGCTAGTCCCTAATCTCTTTGCAATTAGATTCACGATTGCAGTAATGCTGTCATCACCTATACCTACAGCAGCATTTAGAGCTTTCTCAAGCTTCCCAGTGCCAAGAACTTTCTTAATCTCTTTGAGTTCTCTTAATAGCTTCTCAGTATTTTCTTTAGAATCAGCGCAATCATTACAGCACATATCTTTCCCTCTTTTTTTGTCCTTGTCTTTTCTACCTCCAAAGCCACCTCCACCGCCCCCAAATGGCGGCGGGGGGAGAATCTTAGGGGGGCGAGGTCTATCAGGACATGGGATCGGCTTCCAGTTCCTGAGATCTACACTATTACCAAATACTGTCCATTCATCATTGCTCCCTTTTCGCCTCCTTTCGCCAGATCTTACAAAGTCTATCCTTTGTTGTAGATCCCCAATATAGTGATAAATATATGCACCTGTATCATATACAGAGATGGGATAAGCGAGATGCAGCTCTAAGGAAACACTATCAACTATTTCCCCAGTCCCAACTGTTAAGTTTCTAGTCCCCATATACTCTACTTTTTGGTTTCTGAACTCATAGGAATCCCCTCCGATGTTTTCACCAGTTAGCGCCGCGATCGCCAGCTCGTTCTGGCGATTGTAAAAATAATTCGTTATGCTCTCCCTTGCGGCACATTCTGGCGATTTGTATGCGCTTGCCCTAACATTCTCATCAAAAGGCTTTGGGGCGTGTTTTGATAGCTCATCTTTATTAAGTGTTGGCTTTGGTACATCGCAATTTGGATCGCGACGGCAAATTACTTGGGGTGTGACTTTTAGCCACAAAATCACGGGGTAAACATAAAGGCAAGTCTCACACCCATTGGTTTTTATCTCAGGCTCGTAGCCAAAAGGAATTGTAGAGGCTGGAATCTCGCCACAATAGGGCGAAGCTGGATAGCGAGAGCAATCACGCGGATCGGCTGGTTCAGCGCCTAACGACCATGACCATTCATCATTAATTGGCTCCAAAGTTGGAGCTACTGGCAAATCTCCAACCAGATCGAGCGCCTCAAGCGGATTAAATTCATCTCTGGGAGCACTTGAGGGAGCTGGGCGAAAGGCTCTTCCCCCAATTCTTGCAGCGCCTCTCATAGCAGCCTCATGGGATTAGGTTGAATGATGATTGTGTTTGCGATTGTTTGATGATTAAAAAATCTCATGGCGATTAATTCGGCTTCGATTTTGCCGCATTTGTAAGGCAAGTAGATCGCCTCAATCTCCTTTTGGCGATCGCCTCGATTTTCTGGCATAACCCATGAATCTAAATCAAACATTAGACCGCCTCTATTCCCGTCAGTGTAAGTGGATTCGCAGAAATGGCAGAGATAGCCCCACGATACAAATTGCTCATATTTATCTCGTAGCTGCCACCGCCTCTCATAAGGGTTATGCCTTGACCAAGGCTAGCCATTCCCCCGTAATTGATAAAGGCTTCATCCGTCAAGCTGGTATTAACTAGGGTCACTTGTTGGCGGTTTGGATTAGCAGGAAGAATAAGGCTTGAGGTATCATCTATCGTCCAACTGTGAGGCGTTGCAAAGCTAATTTCTTTTGCATCAGTTGGCAAAGTGGTTATTTCTTCACGAACCGAACCATAAAGAGTTACTCGATCAGCGCCCTCTAAAAGTCCATAACCCGCATTGGTAATTTGCGCACCAATCAGACAATCATTTGATGTATCAAAACTAATGTTGTCTGTCAGGTATGGCAGCAGGTTCACGGCATAGTATGGCAAGCGATTGATTAAGCTGATATCAAATATGGGTTGCCAAGAGACATTTGCCGTTCTCAGAAAGAAAGTGATCTGTTTCCGTGGCGATCGCCATTCCATATTTCGCAATGCAGTCAATCGCTCTAGCCTTGTCGCATCCGCCTCCAAATCTGGTAAATCCGCCTCATTGAGACTTTGGATGTCTACCTTCATTCGTAGAGAAGTAATAAACCCATAAAAGCGCAGAGTTTGCACCCTGTCATAGGGCGAAATTGCCGATGGTTGGTAAATGATTCTCATGGATGAATCATTAGCGGCAAAGGCTGAAAGTATTTGCTGTGTCCGAGAATAAGTCTGTTGTAATTCCATTATTTTTGTTGCTTTAGCAAATATTCTCTTTCTGTCATCAACAAGTTATAAGCGTCGCTTTTGCTCAATCCCAGTACTCTACTTAGCCTCATTAAAAGATTGCTTCTTGGGATGTATTGGTACGCTCTGCCATATCGCCAAACTGTGCGGAGCATGGCGCGTTTACTTCGTGTGCTAAGCAGTGGATATGCACGTAATATCATCTTTACAATAATTTACATAAGGTTTCTAAAGGTCTAGAAAATTTTGCGTGCTAAGAAAGAACCCATTGGGTTCTCTACAAACTGATAGGTACGATCGTAGCATTTTCTAAAGTTACTCGCAACTGTATATAGTGTTGACTTTTCCTGCAAATGCGCTAAATTCGTCATGTCAACACTATATACAGTGCAGCAATTCTCATGGATCTCAAATTTTCTGATTTAAATACCGCGATTGGATCGACTGCTTTTAGTGCGACAGGGGCAGTCCTTTCTATCGATCTATCTATCTTGATGGGTGAATCTGCGATCTCACTCACTGACGAAAAAGTTGCAGAGTTCTTGACAGCTTTGCTTGATGTTGCGAGCGATGCTCAAGATACTTTTAACGCGAATTCTGCTAATACAACTAAGCTTGCTAGCTATCCTCAACCAGTTTCTGGGGTTCCCTCTTTTGATACGGATGCTAATAGCTTCTATGTCACCTCGACCTATAGCTTTAATAGCCGTGCACCTCTGAACAAGGCTCAAACAACGGCTGTCCCTGCTTAGTTCTAATTTCGCAGGTATTCCAGTTCCTTAATCCTTTTATTCACGGGAAATAATTAATATGTCTCGATTAGTTTTTGTGCCGCTCGAAGCGCCATACGCAGACCATAAATATGGTTTTCGTACCACGCTAGAGGAATCTAAAGGCACTATATTAGGGCATCAAACCCTTGATGCTTCAACTCCAGTCACTGGGCTGATTTTCAAAGCCAATCATCCAAAGCCCAAACGTGCTTCTAAAACTTTTGCCACTGGTACTAATTCCAGCTTTATCGCACCAGCGGCTATTGCTGCGGCGATCGCGGCTGGTTGGGATATTGTCAAAGCAAAATCCAATGGCAGAAAATCAAGATCTACATTTCAAATCCCTGTTTACGTCACAGTCAACGGGGTCAAATATGCTTGGGGTATGAAGAAAAGCCAAAAAGCAAAGCTTGGGGCTAATTTCGCAACACTGGGTATTAAGGAAGTTACTGGAACAGAACAGGATCTAGTATTTGGGGCAAGCTTTCCAAAACCTCCACGGGTACAATCGTTGACTCTAAGTGGTAAAGGTGCTAGCGCTACATCTGTTAGCTCTAATACTTTTTACGATCCTTCAAATACTATCCCTGACACATTCCGAACATATGCAGGGCTTATTACTGCTGCTGATTGGGCAACCGTCGTATGATCGAGCGCCGCCTTATTATGCTCCCTTGGGATGAGGGCTTTCATGAGATTCTTAATGGCTCCTTGCCTGTAGACTTTGACGGCTCTCAATGTGTGGTTCAGCGTGCAGGATCGGGTTTACTCGAAACTGTTTCTTTTGAGGCGGCGATCGAGTATGCCCTTGGTGGCGAGTATGACGAGTTTGATGATGAAGAAGAAGGAGCATGGGAATGAGTTGGGTCAGCGTGACCAGTTTCAATATTGGAGTGGGTCGCGTTGATGCCATTCTTATTCCTTCCCTTCTTTCATCTGCTCACATAGCTATTAAGGTCACCGATATAAAGCGTCGCAAATGGCGAAAAGCTGGGGACTTGTGGCAACAGTTCACGGGTGGAGTTAGGGGCGTTAAGCTCTTTGTTGGCTTTGATGAGCAGTTGAATTTTGATATGCAAACCGATTTGGGTAGCTACTATCTCAGATTTCAGCCTGTTGTGTATCACAAAGGGCTATTCGTGGAGGTCTGGCAATGGGTTCCCCCTACTACTTCTAAAAAATTAGATCTGATAGGGTTTAACGCGATTCTAAATCCCTATGGGATATAAGGAAGCGCCATGATATTTAAAGTTTTTGGGATGGCATTATGCTAGACAAATTTGTAAATCTCCTTAGACGCTGGGCAGCTAGCTCAGAACGCGATCGGCTAGAAACTAAATTTGAAAGGATTAACACTCGCTTTTCAGACTTAGAGAATGAACTGGACAATAAGTTTACTGGTGTTGATAATCGTTTAGATAATGTGGAGAAGCATCAAACGGCTCAAAACGAGAAACTTAGCGCAATTCATCAGGTCACCTTAGCCAATAATGAGGCGTTAGGAGAAAGGGTTAATTCTTCATCTGTAACCACTGAAATGGTTCGGCAAATTGTTGAGGCTAGGATTGATAGCTTTCAAGAATCAATGAAATATATGCAAGGTCTGCTTGAACGGATAATTAAGCGTGATTGCAATATATAAATGTTTGGTGGTTTTGGGCGATCGCAAAATTCAAAATGTACAGATAGATATCTATACATTTTTGATTTAAGTATGAACCTTTCCTATCTATTTGGTGGCTTGGGGCGATCTGCTCTCTGCATGAGCAAATCGTATGCTTTTTGATGATGGCGATCGCTAATCCAATGGTGATACAAATCGCTATGCACCTTTGTACTATGTCCCATTTGTTGCGCGGCTAATGAAATATCAAGCCCGAACTCAAGCGATCTCACAGCCCAGCAATGGCGTAAATCATAAGGAGCAAATGGTACTCCATATCGTTTAAAAGCCTTGCTCACACGCTCTCCTAAATTAACGTTTGCTTTACCTGTGACTGATGGTAAGCAAACGTTTTTTATTTGGAAGGTTTCAACCCATTCAGGGTAACAAGCCCACACACGTCTCGCGCCAGTTTTGCCATCGGTCACGGTTGCGATCGGTAAATCTTCAAAATCTAGATAAAAAACTTCGTGAGGTCTTATTCCGTAAGTGGCAATTACTCCATAAACCCATTGCCAGTCAGGGTTAGATATTTTGTAATAAACCTCTTGAATTGCCTCATCAGTTGGTAAATCTCTGGGTGTTGCTTTGCGTGGCGAATAATTGCCACTGTAAAGAGAGAAATCTGCATCTAAATTGGCGAATTTGGCTAGAGAATTGCAAACCATTGCATAATTTTGGCGACTGCGAGAATCGGGCTTTGTTCTCAGAATCAAATCTTTTAGAATTTCTGAGGATAATGCCTCATCAGAAGGCAATCGCTTTAAAACTTCCCAGTAGCTTCGAGTCCATGTGGTTTGCGTTTTGGGATTGCGATCGCGCTTTGCAAAGTAATCTTTTTCAAACTTTTCTACCCAGTCGCCGCAGGTCACAGAGTTAACTGCATCTTTTAAGTATGGTGACCATGAAAATTCTTTGCAATCTATCAAGGCTCCAACTTTTCGGGCTTCGGCTTCAGCTAATTTCACCCCAAGAGGATTCGCATGGACACCCAACGCGAATTTTTGCTGTCGGGCTGTTTTAAATTGCGAATTTGGCTTTGGTGGAAAAGTACCCCGTAAATATAAACAGTTTCCCTGTCTTTCAATGCTTACCCCAACACTTGCCGCTTTTAATCTCCCGTTTGCTTGGGAGATCCGCCCGTCGATCTCATTTTGGCTCATGACTAAATCTAGACTAAAAAATGGGGGTCAATAAGGTCTAATTAGGTGTAATTAGGTACAATCAGAAATTTCATCATACTAAAAAAGCCTTGCATAGCAAGGCTTTTTAGGCGTTTCTAGATATGAAAATTAAGCTGGGGACGAGACTCGAACTCGTGACCTGCTGATTACAAATCAGCTGCTCTACCAACTGAGCTACACCAGCAAATTTAATGCTTTGGTATGGTAGCAGAAACGCGAGCACTTTAGCAATATTTATCTTAAATATCCAACAATTCTAGCTATGAAACCAATTGTGGGATTTTCAACGTCTGCGGTGTTGAAAATCCCACAATTGGTTTTGAGGCAACTCTACCGTCGGCGGACTTGCCTCAAAACCAATTTTTATAATGGGAATTGCAGTTATAGCTGTAGTCTTGACACAAATAAAGCCCAAAAGAGATTCGCATAGCTTCGTATCGCAAATCTCTTTTGGGTTTTGTTTATAGAGTTGACAATAATCGTTGGCTCTATTTTTTATTTGTCAAGTAGTTGACGCTGGCTGAATATCCCTACAGAATGCTTAATAGAAAAGTTTTGCGCTGCTTAAAAATAATGTTTCGAGAATATCGTAAGCTTGAAAACTTCAGCATGAAAAACATAAAAAAATACTGCAAACGTAGATTAATCACAAGGACATGGCTAGGACAAGCGATCGCATTCAACAAGCAAATCACTACAAGACTCTGAGAATTAGCTACAACGCTGCTCCTGCCGAAGTCAAAACTGCCTATCGTGGGCTGGTCAAAGAATTTCATCCCGACTGCAATCATCATCTCGATAATCACGATGATATTGCCTCCATCAACCTCGCTTACGAGGTTCTTAGTAATCCCCAATCTCGCGCCCATTACGATCGCAGTCTTGGCATTAAACATACCCCTAATGGCTCTTCATCTCATGAGGGATTCAAGCGATCATCTTCTAGTCGGGAAACCCATCTTAATGAAGATCAGAAGCTTGATCGCTGGTTTAAGCAAGTTTACGAACCAATCTCGGAAATGCTCGAAGTAATTCTCGATAGTCTAGACGAGAAAATTGACGATCTCGCTGCTGATCCCTACGATGATGGGCTGATGGAAGACTTCGAGGACTATATTGATGAATGTCGTGGTTCCTATGCCAAGGCGCAGATTTTCTTCCGTGCGTTTCCCAATCCAGCTTCCGCAGCAGGGATTGCTAGCTACCTTTATCACTGTCTCAATGCAATCAGTGATGGGATTGAAGAATTAAACTACTTCACTTTAAATTTTGATGATCGCCATTTGCACACTGGACAAGAACTCTGGCGCAGAGCAGACGAAATGCGTTATTGCGCTCAAATGGCAATGGAAAATTTACAAACCATTTAATATAGGCAGTGCAAAGCACCGTCTATATTAAATGGTCTATGAAAGTGTTCATCTTCGGGAAAAACTTTCATAGACCTTTTAATACCAATTCACAACTGTGGTCAGTTATAGTAATGCCCCACCACAACTAGAGCCACTTCCTGCTGTACAACCGTAGCAATAGTCATCGGTTTGAATTTTTTGGATGATATCTAAGGAGTCTAGTTCGAGAACTTTTGCTACGTTCAAATATTCGCCATTAGGCGATCGCGCAGGCAAATTCTCCATTTGATTAAAATCACAATCATAGATATTCCCTTGATAATCTACCGAAATTTGATTGCGGCACATTAAGCGATCAAGAGTATCAGCATTAAAATGAGATTCTAAAAATTGTGAATATTCTTCTTCTAATTTGCGATGACGCAGATGAAATTTACTTCTGCCAATGGGAAGATTAGTGATTGTAAATAAGTTGTGGAACACAATCCCAAAATGCTTTTGCAGATGGGTCTTATAAGCTGTTTCTAAACCTTGTTGATTGGGAGCAAGGGCAAATTTATTAGAATTGGGAAGCGGTGGGTTGTATACCAAATCTAAAATTAAATCGGGATTAGAACCATAGCCAAGGCGATTTAGCCATTGCAACGCCTGAATTGATTGATCAAATACACCTTTGCCACGCATCTTGTCCACATTGTCTTCAAGATAGCAAGGCATAGAAGCGACAACACGCACTTGATTTTGAACAAAGAAGTCAGGGATATCGCCGTATCCTTTTTCAAAATAAATTGTCAAATTAGAACGGACGATCACTTCTTTGCCCATTTTTCTCGCCGCCTTAACCAATGAACGAAATCCATACAGCATCTCTGGAGCGCCTCCTGTTAGATCTACTGTCTGAATTTGTGGAAACCTATGAATGATTTCTATTAACTGTTGGCAAACTTCTGGCGTTAACTCTTCCGTTCGTGTTGGACTGGCTTCGACATGACAGTGAGTGCAAGTTAGATTACAAATTTTACCTAAATTGATCTGCAATATGGAGATCTGATGTTTAAGAAACGGAGCTTTAAGTTTTTGAGAAAATGGCGTGATCGCGATCGCAGGAACTTGCATAGATTAGCAATCTAGTTAATTTGTGATCATTGTGCCATAAACTCAAGGATAAGGGTTTTTATCACTTTAATTACCTCATTATATTCATTATTGAGAAGAATTAAAATATCAGCTGAAACTGTAATTTCTTTGGTTTTGCTACCTTTTTCTAAATAATTACAGATTAGAGATAGTCTAGCTGCTCCAATGCTAGCACTAGTCGATTTTAAAGTATGTGAAGCAATTGCAAATTTACAAGCATCTTGGTCAGTAAAAGCAGCCTGAATTTCATCTATCATATTTTCGGCTGAATTAAGATAAGTTGTCACTAAGTCAGAAAAGAATAAATCGTCGCCAATTGATGCTCGTAAGCCTTGAAACAATAAAATATCAAGAGTTTGTAAATTCATAAACTCTGGATAATCATGCATCAGATTAATTGCTTTAGCTGTCGCATTATCTTCCCCATTTTCAATCATAGCCTTACTCCCTGATGTCACAATTAAATGGAATTTAGCAAGACTTACATCACTTTGCCCTCAAACCTGAAACAATAAATCTTTTAAGAAATTCATTGTAATTCTTTTGATCGCAAACTGCCGTAAGTTTTGCTAAATTCATCAATTCATATTCAGGCTATAGCTCGAATTTGCGCAGGTTTTCGACCGCAGATTCAATCGTGCTATCTTTTTTAGCAAAACAGAATCTTAAACCATTTACCTTGTCGCGATCAGGTTGAATAAAGCAACTGCCTGGGACAGCCGCAACTAAGGCTTCCTTGGCGAGGCGAAAGGCTGCACTTTCTGCATCTAACGCGATCGCGGAGCTATCAGTCCAGATGTAATACGCGCCTCTAGGCATTACAGGAGATAGACCTAGCTCTACCAAGGCTGGGTAAAGCATATCTCGTTTACGTTTGTAATCTAGTGCCAATTGTGTGAAATATTCGCGCCCAAACTCCATAGCTGTCAAGGCTGCATGTTGCAAAGGTGCAGGGGCGCAAATCGTAATAAAGTCATGAATCCGTCGCATCGCTGCGGTCAGCTCAGAATTTGCAACTGTATAGCCTAACCGCCAGCCTGTAATACAAAAGGTTTTCGAGAATCCATTCACTACAATCGTGCGATCGCGCATTCCTTCAATACTCATCAAGCTAATATGTTCGCCTTCATAGATGATGTATTCGTAAATCTCATCGGTAATTGCATAGACATCATACTGCTGGCAGAGCTTAGCGATGAGTTCTAGTTCTGTCCGAGTCCAGACTTTGCCCGTGGGATTGGCTGGACTATTAATGATTACAGCTTTAATTCCCTTCTTAAATGCAGGCTCAAGGATTTCTTGGGTGATTTCCCATTGAGGTGGTTGCAGCGTAATAAATTCAGGAATACCGCCAACAGTCGCCAGATTAGGGATGTAATTTTCGTAAAATGGCTCAAAAATTAAAACGCGATCGCCTTGATTGATCAGCGTCATCAGGGCAATATTTAGTCCTTCTGTCGCACCACAACAAACGGTGACTTCCTTATCAGGATCGATGGTGATTTGGTTGTCTCGTTGCATTTTTTCAGCGATCGCCTCGCGCAACTTGTCCCAGCCCCAACTATCAGCATATTGATTGAAATCTAGGGAGATAGCCGCTCTTGCGGATTCTTTGATCGCTTCTGGCGCAGGGAAATCGGGCAACCCTTGAGCAAGGTTAATTGCCCCAAACTTTTCACAATAGCGGGAAGCTTCGCGAATTTGTGACTCTTTAATTTGAATAGCGCGTTGTGATAGCGAAACAGTAGTCAAGGTAATATCTCTAAACTTCAAAAAGTAAAAGCGGCGCGATGCGCCGCCTTTACTCAATCCTAAGCGGAATTGCAATGACTGGTCAAGGATTAAATTTTTCTAAAGTCTTGGCTTAATTAAGTAACAATGCTCATGGTTAACACATCGTACCTGATCGCCCTGTAGTAAACTGACTTATTAAAAGGATCTCTACAATAAACTTTGCGTTCAAACGCGACCTATGGACTTTGCATATCAATACGCATGGCTGATTCCCCTGCTGCCACTCGCCGCAGCACTGATTATCGGCACAGGACTGATTACCTTTAACAAATCCACCAACAAACTGCGATCGCTTTGGTCTGTCCTCAGCGTCTCCGCCACAGGCGGCGCAATGGTGATGGCTATCAATCTACTCTGGAGTCAGATTCAAGGACATGATCCTTATCTCTACACCTTTGAGTGGGCACAAGCAGGTAGCTTTCATCTGAACATGGGATTTGTGATCGATCACCTCACTGCTCTTATGCTAGTGATCGTCACCACCGTTGCCTTTTTGGTGCAAATTTACACCGATGGCTACATGGCGCATGATCCCAGCTATGTAAGATTTTATGCTTACCTGAGTTTATTCACATCCTCCATGTTGGGCTTAGTCGTTAGCCCAAACTTGGTACAGATTTATATTTTCTGGGAACTAGTGGGGATGTGTTCCTACTTGCTGATTGGCTTTTGGTTTGATCGCAAAGGGGCTGCCGATGCTTGCCAAAAAGCCTTCGTAACTAACCGTGTCGGCGACTTTGGGTTACTACTGGGTCTGCTTGGTCTTTATTGGGCTACGGGTACATTTGAATTCACCGAAATGGGAGAACGGCTCAGCGAATTAGTTGAGTCAGGAGCATTGAGTGTTGGTCTCGCTACCCTATTTGCAATTCTTGTATTTATGGGGCCAGCCGCCAAATCTGCCCAATTCCCTCTGCATGTATGGCTTCCTGACGCAATGGAAGGTCCTACACCGATTTCAGCTTTGATCCATGCAGCAACGATGGTTGCTGCTGGCGTATTTCTAATTGCGCGGATGTTCCCTGTATTTGAAGAAATTCCAGCGGTGATGAATATGATCGCTTGGACAGGAGCATTTACGGCATTTTTGGGCGCAAGCATCGCGATCACCCAGAATGACATCAAAAAAGGTTTGGCCTATTCCACTGTATCCCAGTTGGGCTACATGGTTATGGGTATGGGAGTAGGTGCTTATAGTGCAGGCTTATTTCACCTAATGACTCACGCTTATTTCAAAGCGATGATGTTCCTCGGTTCTGGTTCAGTCATTCACGGCATGGAAGAAGTCGTAGGACATGATCCCGATGTTGCTCAAGATATGCGCGTAATGGGTGGATTACGCAAGTACATGCCAATTACCGCAATCACTTTTTTCATTGGGACTCTGGCAATTAGTGGTATTCCTCCATTCGCTGGTTTCTGGTCAAAGGATGAGATTCTCGCTTCAACTTTCAGAGCCAATCCTGCACTCTGGGCGATTGGTTTTGCGACGGCGGGGATCACTGCTTTCTATATGTTCCGTATGTACTTCACTACTTTTGAAGGTGATTTTCGCGGTACTGATAAGAAACTACTAGCAATGGTCAAAGCCGAAAATTCTGCTGGCAAAGAATCTAAAGCGGATGAAGGACATGATCATCATCATGCCAGCAAGCCTCATGAATCGCCAATTACGATGACGTTCCCTCTGATGGCTTTGGCAATTCCTTCGATGCTGATTGGTCTAGTTGGTACTCCTCTAGGCAATTACTTCGAGTACTTTATCCATGCCCCATCGGAAAAAATCACCGAAGTTCCCGTTGAAGGTTTTACTCCTGAATTCCTGATAATGGGTGGTAGTTCAATTGGTATTGGTTTGATTGGAATTTCTTTGGCAATCTTGATGTATATGCAAAAGAAGATCGATCCTAGTGCGATCGCAAAATCTATCGAACCTCTTTACAAGCTCTCGAAAAACAAATGGTACATTGACGAAATTTACGAAGCTGTATTTGTAATCGGCTCCCGCCGTCTAGCACGTCAAGTGTTAGAGGTAGATGCCAAAATCGTTGATGGTGTGGTTAACCTTGCAGGTTTTGTGACTGTAGTTACTGGCGAAGGCTTGAAATACTTTGAAAATGGCAAAGCGCAATTTTATGCCCTTGTCATTTTTATCGGAGTTCTTGGTTTCGTAATTGTTACTTCGATTTAATTTCTGATTTAACTTAACTAACAATAAAAAAGCGATCGCCTATTAATTTTATTTATAGGCGATCGCTTTTTTTCTATGCAGTTTTATCCTTTCTATTTGCAGGTCTTTGACAAATTCTATATTCAGGCTGTCACCTGATTCATCGATTATAGGGACTTTTATTGCTTTTCAGTAATCGTTTTTGGAGAAAGCTTGAAATGTAATTATGTATTAGCTTTTGATTTAATGATGATTGCAATGCAGTTTGTGATCTCTGTCAAGTAAAAGTTCAAAAAAGTATATCAATTCACTTGTCTACAATTTAAATAAAGCCCCAAAAGCTTTTCTTCTAATAAATCTGAAGCCAATAAAAAAATAACTAAGGTATATCAATATATAACTTTTCTATATAACTTTCCTATAACTTAAATATACCATCTTTTTCTTAGTTTCTTAACAACTATGGGTTTACAAATGCGGTATAAAATGCTAAATTCTAATTTTAAATCGAGAGTATTACGAAATTATTAGTCATACTCATTTTTACATACTCATTTTCAAATAACCCTATATGCAGACTTCTGATGAAAACAAGCTCTGGAATTGGTGTTGAACATACAGAATCTATAACAAAAACTGCTTTTACTAGTCAAGAGCCTTTCTGGGCAGAGTTTTTAAATGGAATCAGTGCAAGCACATTTTTAGGTGGTGATTCTGTACTGTCTAAAAGCAATTCATCATTGGTTGAATATCAGACTCATTTTGTTTGCCTTAATGAATCTTTGACTTCTGCTTTTAATGATTTTATTTGCGAACACAATCTAGAAATTTCAGCCGTATTGCAAGGAATTTGGACTCTGCTCCTCAATCGGTATAGCGGTGATGAAGACGTAGTTTTTGGATTTCAGTTTGGGACTAAGGCGACAGAAAAAATCGATCATAATAATAGTTGTCTCATTCCTTTACGCATCAAGACTAGTTCTGAGACATTGCTTTTACCTTGGCTGCATCGTATTCAAGAGCAGTGGAAGGTTCTACAAACATACGGTCAAGTATCAATAAGTCAAATCCAAGAATGGAGTAATATCCCCTCGGTAATGTTGATGTTTGAGACTTTGCTGGTACTTGATGAACTAGAGCAAGGAGCTGCTCCATTAGCTAATTATCCAATAACTATTGTCGTTAAGGTAGAACCAGAGTTCACTTTTCAAGTTAGATACGATCGCAACCGTTTTCAAGAAGCTACGATCGTTCGCCTTTTGGGGCATTTACAAACTTTACTAGAAGGACTAATCACGAATCCCAATCAGAACCTTGCAAATTTGCCAATCCTAGCGACCGCCGAACGCCATCAGATCCTAGTTGAGTGGAATAATACACAAGTAGACTATCCTTCGGATCGAACAATTCATGAGATATTTGTAGAACAGGTAGCGAAAACGCCCGACAAGATTGCAGTCATCCTTCCATCCTTAGGCTCAGGATCTGAAACAAGTTTGACATATAGGGAGTTGGATGATCGAGCTAACAAGCTTGCTTGTGATCTGCAACAGTTTGGAGTAGTCGCTGAGACTTTTGTGGCAATGTGTTTAGAAAGGTCTATCGAGACAATTGTTGCCATCCTAGGGATTCTCAAAGCAGGTGGAGTCTATGTTCCGCTCGATCCAGCATATCCGCAAGAGCGCCTTGCATTTATGTTAGAGGATACTCAAGCTCCCGTATTGATTACGCAGGCACGTCTGCGCGATCGTTTACCGCCTACTCAATCACATATTATTTGTCTAGAAGCGAACTGGGGTGATGGGAGCACAGCAGGCATTCCAATTGGAACAACGGTCAATGCTGATAGCTTAGCGTATATCAACTATACCTCTGGTTCAACAGGTCGCCCGAAAGGAGTTGCTATTCCTCACAGAGCTGTTGCTAGACTAGTCTGTGGCACAAACTTTACAGATTTAGATGGCAATCAAACCTTGCTGCAACTAGCGCCTATTTCTTTTGATGCCGCTACTTTAGAGATTTGGGGTGCGTTGCTCCATGGTGGATGCTGTGTTTTGTTCCCAAACGATGGCATTCCCGATCCCCAAGATTTGAGAAAGGTTATTCAAAATTATGGTGTTACAACCATGTGGCTAACCGCAGCTCTGTTTAATGCGATCATTGCTGAAGCCCCAGAAGCTCTCTCTGGGGTGAAAGAATTACTCACAGGTGGCGAAGCACTCTCTCCAAGTTTTATTCGTCTGGCACAAAAGCATCTCCCTAAGACACAGTTAATTAATGGATATGGGCCAACTGAAAATACAACCTTTACATGCTGCTATCGTATCCCTCGACCATTAGCAGATCGAGTGACATCCGTTCCTATTGGCAGACCGATCTCTAATACTCAGGTTTACATTCTCGATACTAATGGTCAACCAGTTCCCATTGGTATATTGGGAGAGCTGCATGTTGGCGGAGATGGTCTGGCTCGCGAGTATATCAATCGCCCCGATTTGACGGCAGAGAAGTTTATTCCCAATCCATTTAGCTCTGATTCTTCAAAACGACTTTATAAAACTGGCGATCGGGTGCGTTGGTTGCCAGATGGCACGATTGAGTTTGTAGAGCGACTAGATAATCAGGTAAAAATTCGCGGCTTCCGCATTGAACTAGGTGAGATTGAAGCAGCTTTGAGTCAGCATGAAAGTGTTCGTGATGCTGTAGTGATAGTACGTGAAGATATTCCTGGCAGCAAGAAACTGGTTGCTTATATAACACCGAGAGCGGAGCATTCGCCTAATGTCAATCTAATTAAGTCTTATTTGCAAGATCAGTTAGCTGATTACATGATTCCTGCGGCGATTATTGTTTTAGATAAAATCCCCTTAACGCCCAATGGCAAGGCCGATCGCCGTGCTTTACCAGCCCCTGTAGTTATGGGAGGTGGCGCAAACTTTATTGCTCCCAATACACCTAAAGAACGCATACTTGCTGAAATCTGGTGTAGCGTTTTGGGCTTGGAGCAGGTTGGCATCGAAGATAACTTTTTTGATATTGGCGGGACTTCTCTGCTGGGCTTACAGATGGTTACAAGAGTTCAAAAACAATTAGGTTCTGAATTTCGTGCTGTCAAGCTTTACCAGTATCCAACCATCCGCACGTTAGCCCAATATCTCGATCGCGAAGATCTCAAACAGTCAGAGCCCCATCTGCCGAAAATTAACCAACGCGATCGCCTTCTTCAGAAATCGCCAAAGCTTTACTCAGATGGCATCGCAATTGTTGGTATGGTTGGGCGCTTTCCTGGTGCGGATAGTGTTGAAGCTCTTTGGCAGAATCTCTGTAATGGGATAGAATCCTGTACTACTTTCACTGATGCAGAAATCGATCCTAGTGTTGATATTGAATTACGTTCTGACCCTAACTATGTCCGTGTCAGAGGCATCGTTGAAGGAGCCGAAACATTTGATGCAGCGTTCTTTGGCATTAGTCCCAGAGAAGCTGAAGTCATGGATCCGCAAGCAAGGGTATTCCTAGAGTTAGCATACACAGCCTTAGAGAATTCGGGCTATATGCCTGAATCTTACGATGGTGCGATCGGATTATATGCTGGCTCTGGGCAAAACACATACTTTGAGCATCACATCTGCGGTCGTTCCGAAATCATCAATCGACTGGGTGAATTTCAGACGATGCTAGCGAATGAGAAGGAATTTGTGACCACGCGCACCTCCTATAAACTAGGTCTAACGGGACCAAGTCTCAGCATTAACACAGCTTGCTCAACATCTCTGGTTGCTGTAATTCAAGCGTTTCAGGGGTTGATGAGTAATCAATGTGATATTGCCTTAGCTGGTGGTATTTCTATTACCACTCCCCAAAATCGCGGCTATCTCCATCAAGAAGGTAGTATGCTCTCTCCTGATGGGCGTTGTCGCCCCTTTGATGCTAATGCGCAAGGAACAATGTTTAATAGTGGCGCAGGTATTGTTGTACTTAAACGTTTAGAGGAAGCATTAGATGATGGCGATCGCATCTATGCCGTGATTAAAGGCGTAGGCATGAATAATGATGGTACGGACAAGGTCAGTTTCACTGCACCCAGCGTCAATGGGCAGGCTGGTGCGATCGCTATGGCACAAGCTTCAGCTGGTATCCATCCCGAAACCATCACTTATATCGAAACCCACGGAACCGCGACTCCCTTAGGCGACCCGATCGAAATTGAAGCCCTGACTCAAGCTTTTCGCGCTCAGACCGATGCGACTCAGTTCTGTGCGATCGGCTCCATTAAGAGTAACGTCGGTCATTTAGTTGCTGCTGCTGGTGTGACGGGACTGATCAAAACCTCACTAGCGCTTTATTATAAAAAGATTCCACCTAGTCTTAACTTTGAAGCACCTAATCCAGAAATTGACTTTGCGAATAGTCCTTTTTATGTCAACAATAAACTCGTAGATTGGAGCGCTCGTGAAACTCCAAGACGCGCTGGAGTTAGTTCCTTTGGCGTGGGCGGCACAAATGCTCATGTGGTCTTAGAAGAAGCCCCATCAGTGCAGGAATCAAGCCCTTCTCGCCCCTATCAATTGTTGCGATTGTCAGCAAAAACTAGTACGGCTCTAGAGCAGACCACGACGAGCCTCAAGGACTACTTCACTCAAAATGTTGAGTCGAACTTGGCAGATGTTGCTTATACCCTTGACCATGGTAGGAAAGCATACAATCATCGCCGTTTTGTTGTTTGTCGCGATCTCATAGAAGCGATCACAACGCTAGAATCTCTGGATGTAAAACGTAGTGCCACTCGACTAAGTGAAATTCGCAATCCAGATGTAGTGTTCATGTTTCCCGGTCAGGGTTCGCAATACCTCCACATGGGCAAGTATTTCTACGAACATGAAATAGTATTTCGAGATGCAGTTGATCGCTGTGCAGAGATTCTCAAACCGTTACTGGATCGAGAGCTACTTCAAGTCATTTATCCGCCCCAAAGCAACGATGGTGACGAGGCTGCTACGGCTTTGCTCCGCCAGACCCAATACACTCAACCTGCTTTGTTCACGATTGAATATGCGCTTGCCCTGCTCTGGCAGAGTTGGGGTGTTCGCCCCGCAGCGATGATTGGGCATAGTATTGGCGAATTTGTTGCAGCATGTTTATCGGGTGTATTTTCGTTAGAAGATGGGTTGAGACTAGTAGCGACTCGTGCTCGGATGATGGGCGCATTACCCAGTGGCTCCATGCTCTCAGTGCGCTTACCCACAGATGTCTTGCAAAAGCGACTGAGTGCCGACCTAGCGATCGCAGCAGTGAATGGTTCCTCGCTCTGTGTCGTAGCTGGCCCAACTCAGCAGGTTGATAATTTGCAGCAACAACTAGAATCCGAAGAGATCGTTTGTCGGACACTGCATACTTCTCACGCTTTCCATTCGCCAATGATGGACCCGATTATCGAACCATTCGCTGAAATAGTCAAAACCATTCAGTTATCACCACCCCAGATTCCATTTGTATCAACTGTAACGACCGAATGGATCACTGATGCTCAAGCAACTGACCCGATGTATTGGGCTAGTCATTTACGAGCTACCGTTCGTTTTGCTGAGGGAGCCAAGAAACTATGGGAACGGCCTGAACGGGTTCTGCTCGAAGTTGGTCCTCGTACCACAACCGCAACATTAGCGCGACAACAGGCAAAAGACATCAAACGTCAAATTGCGATTTCCTCCTTGAGCAGCACTGCCGATGACGATGCCGAATGGGCAGCAATATTGCAAGCTGTTGGGCAACTTTGGCTGGCAGGAGTTGATCTCGATAGGCAACAGTTTTATGCTGATGAATATCGACATCGCATCCCATTACCCACCTATCCGTTTGAACGAAAGCGCTACTGGATCGATCCGAAGCCTGCTATTGAACAAACACTTGCTCTACAACAAAATACTGAATCAATCCCAATTCAGACTACCGAAACACAATCACTCCCAATCTCTCAAACTAATCTCAACTCTCAGCCCAAACTAGAAGTAAAAGCGCATACCATGACTGAAGCTCGCAAACAACAACTAATCCCCCAACTTCAAGAAGTTCTAGAAACCACCTCAGGACTAGAAATTGATGGTAGTGATGGAACAATCACATTCTTGGAAATGGGCTTAGATTCGTTATCGCTAACTCAAGTTGCTATGGCTCTGAAAAAGAAGTTCAAGGTCAAAATCACTTTTCGTCATTTGTTAGAAGATTATCCAAATCTCGATACTTTGTCTGACTTTGTGCTGCGATCGCTACCGGCCGATGCATTCCCCGCACCATTAGCAACTCCAGTAGCGGCTATCCCAACTACAGTATCTCCCACTTTGCCTGCTGCGACCTTAGTTGCTACTCCAACACCTCCCTCTACCTATACTCCAGCCATGTCTAATCCCATCGGACAAACAAATACTGTATATAACAATGGATCTGTATTGCCTTCAATCAGCCCCGAATTGGCTGGTACGATGCAAGCTGTGGTTGCTCAGCAACTACAAATTATGGCGCAACAATTGCAACTGCTCGGTCAGGCTGGAGGATCTGCTCCAGTCTTCCCTTTAGCGACAGCAACACCTGTATTATCAGAGCCTCAACCCATTATCCAGACCGAAATATCTGTACCGATCGCAGCCGCAACCACTCCTGAGATCGAAGAACCCAAACCCAAGAAATCCTTTGGTCCTGGAGCTAAGATCGAGAAGTCTGTCAGTGCGACCTTAACAGCGGAACAGCAAAAATCTCTAGATCGCATCATGGCTAGGTATATCGCTCGGACTCAAGAGTCAAAACGGCAGACGCAGGAGCATCGCAAGTATCTTGCCGATCCGCGCACAGTTTCTGGCTTTACGCCATTGCTAAAGGAAATGGTTTATCCGATCGTTACTGATCGCGCTTCTGGCTCCAAACTATGGGATGTCGATGGCAATGAATATGTTGATATAACCAATGGCTTTGGGCTCAACTTTTTTGGTTGGTCACCAGATTTTGTTACAGAAGCTGTAAAAGCACAGCTAGATAAAGGCATTGAGATTGGGCCACAAACTCCTCTAGCAGGTAAAGTTGCCAAGCTTATTGCCGAGTTTACGGGAATGGAAAGAGTAGCATTTTGTAACACAGGTTCTGAAGCGGTAATGGCAACATTACGTCTAGCTCGCACAGTCACAGGAAGGGATCTAGTGGCTACCTTTGCGGGAGATTACCACGGTACGTTTGACGAGGTGCTTTACCGTCAAGGACCAAAGCTGAAAACTTTGCCAGCAGCTCCTGGTATTCTGCCTTCAATGTTTGAGAATCTACTAGTACTCGATTACAATACGCCTGAATCCTTGCAGATTCTGCGCGATCGCGCAGATGATTTGGCTGCGATTTTAGTAGAGCCAGTTCGTAGCCGAGATCCAAACTTACAGCCCAAAGAGTTTCTACAGGATTTGCGTAGTTTAACTGAACAGTCTGGAACCGCATATATCTTTGATGAAGTTGTGACAGGTTTCCGTGTTCACCCTGGTGGCGCTCAAGCTTATTTTAATATTCAAGCTGACATGGCAACTTACGGTAAAGTTGTTGGCGGCGGCTTGCCAATTGGGATTGTGGCAGGTAAAGCTGAATATATGGATGCTCTCGACGGCGGATTTTGGCAATATGGTGACAGCTCTATCCCCGAAGTCGGAGTTACCTTCTTTGCAGGAACCTTTGTGCGTCATCCCATGGCGTTAGCCGCAGCCGAAGCTGTTCTCAATAAGCTCAAGGCTGGTGGGCCAGAATTGCAGCGATCGCTTGCAGATAAAGTTAGCAAATTCGCAACTCATTTGAACCAGTACTTCAAGCAAATCGAAGCACCAATTGAGATTGCCCACTTCAGTTCCTATTTCTATATTAACTACCCTCATGAGAGTCCTTATGCCAGCTTGATATTTTATTTGCTGCGCGAAAAAGGTGTCCATGTTTGGGATCATCGTCCTTGCTTCTTTACCCTGTCTCACTCTGATGCCGATATCGAATTTGTAATCAGAGCTTTTAAAGACAGTGTTGCTGAAATGCAAATGATTGGATTTTTACCCCAACCTACAAATAGCTCTAACGGAAGCGCTGCTGGAGGATTTGATCGCAATCGTCCTCCACAACCTGGTGCTCGATTAGGCCGCGATCCAGAAGGCAATCCTGCGTGGTATATTCCCGATCTAGACAATCCTGGTAAATATTTACAACTTGGAAATGTTGCTTAAATACTCCATTTATTACTTCAGAGGTTCTTGTTCCTAAAGGAAATCTACATTGAGGTTTTCAGTCTGTCTAACTTGAAAATCTCAATCATAGATTTCTGAAGTTCTTTTGCCTGACATCCAATATTTCTTCTATTGCAATATTAAATACAACTTATTAATGGATATTTCAACTACCGATCAACAGGTTTCCAAGCACTTCGATTCTGTGGCAGGAGGTTATGCTAATGCTTATAAAGATGGTTCTTTTTTTTCCTACTTTTTTAATCGACGGTTAGAAATCATTCTTGAATCATTAGATAAATATGATCATGCCACAATTTTAGATGTTGGTTGTGGACCAGGAATGATGGCGGAGTATGCTATAGAGAAAGGATTTGAATTTTTTGGGATTGACATTTCCGAAAAGATGATTGAAGAGTGTATCAATAATTTTGGTCATGCAAGATCTACCCATTTTTCTGTTGGTAAGCTTCAAAAGCTTGAATTCTCAGACTCATCATTTGATGTAGTGCTTTGCATGGGAGCGTTAGAATATATTGAACGTGACGAACTTGAAAATGCTCTTGCAGAAATGCTTAGAGTCCTGAAGCCAGAAGGTCAAATCATCATGTCATTGATGAACAAAAACAGTTTTTTTACATGGCATAGAAGATTAAGAGGAGAAATTTTACGGAAAATTAAAGGTCGCGACGTTCAATCTGAGAGCTATGATGATTTGAGCAGACCATTTGATGAGAAATCTATCTGTGCTTTATTGAAATCAAAACAATTAAACAATATCAACACTATACGTTTTGGATTGAATATATTTCCATATTTTTTGGAATCGAGAATTCCTGATCAACTGCGAGTAAAGATAAGCAAGGCTTTGGATAAGTTGTTCAGAGGAAAGCTCAAATGGCCATATATGGCATTTATTGTGAAGGCAAGAAAATAATAGTTTAAGAGAGAGCGCTTCAGAGCGGCGTACTCTCTCAAACTATTTAGGATTCTATAGGTTTTATGATAATTATGAGACTACCATTTAGAGTTAATATCAAGTGGAGATTTATATTTATCTTCTTATTGACCGTTTTAATCTTGCTTTTGCTGCATTTAGGATGGTCAAAGTGGTTGTTGTCTATTCCTCAGCCACTACCACAAAAGTCAGCGATTTCTACTGGACAAAAAAGCAGTCTTGAACTTGGTGACTATTACGAAATGTCTGTCCCGCCGACTGGTTCAGCCAAGTATATCTCAGCAAATTATCGAATATGGATTCCCAATGGAGTGGCAACGCTTCGTGGCGTGATTGTGAAGCAGCATGGATGTGGTGGCGATGAAGCTACAGATATGGGGCTTGCATATGCTAACGATTTGCAATGGCAAGCTCTAGCAATTAAGCATCAATTAGCTATTCTTGGCTCTAAATATCCAACCGACTATCAGACAGTTGGAAGGTATCCTGATGATCCATGCAATAGCTGGGCTGTTATCGACCGTGGTTCTGAAAATGCTTTGCTAAAAGCTCTTTATGAATTTGGGCAAAAGAGCCATCATCCAGAATTAGATAATCTTCCGTGGGTGTTATGGGGATACTCTGGCGGAGCGGATTGGGCAGTACAAATGTCGCAAAAGTATCCCGATCGCACGATTGCATTAATTGCGCAGCGAGGCGGCGGCGTTGTTATCTCTCCCTCAGAGCCCATTAAACTCCTGACATCAGATATAAATCCAGCCGTTCTTGGAATGCCAGTTCTGTATGCATTGGGAGGAGCCGAAGCTGTTGGGACAGTCTATTTTGATGAAGGTTTTGACATACCCCAAAAAGTTTTCTCTCGGTTTAGAAAAGCTGGTGCGCTTTGGGCGATCGCAGTAGAAGCAGATATGGGGCATGGATCTACTGATACAAGACTACTCGCTATTCCTTACTTGGACTCGATCTTGACCGCTCGGCTGGCAACGGATAGCACAAAGCTCCGTCAACTTGATAAAGCTTCAGGCTGGTTGGCTAATCCCGTCACCCATGAAATAGCCCCAATAAAAGAGTACAAAGGAGATACTCTACAAGCAGCGTGGCTACCTGATAGAGAAACTGCATATAAATGGCAAGCATATGTTACTACTCAAAATTTATGGGATAAAGCTAGGTATAGTTTTTGTTCAAATAAAAGGCTTCTCACTCTCTTAGGCGCAACGCATTTACCTGAAAGCTGTTATCCAGACAGAGTTTCTCCAACTCGGAAACCTGATGCACCAACTGATGTGCGTCCTATCAGAATCGGTGCTAATGAGGTTGTCTTAACATGGAATTTCACTCCAGATCTTGAAAATGGATTGCCAAAATTCCGAATTTATCGTAACAACTCTCTGATTGCTACCCTACAAGGACAAGAACGCGATGGCGGTGATGCTCCAATCTATCCACATGTTGTACTTGAGTTTCGAGATAAATCGACTGGAGAAAACGATATCTATGCAGTTTCGGCATTCAATAGTCTAGGTGAAAATATTTCTCAATCCTCACACATAGTGAGAGAAACCAAAATCGACTAAATCAACCTCTAACAAGTATGACATTTATATAGTATTACTTATTTAATTTCAATCTCACAAATTATTTGAGATTCCTTTATGCTATCAATTCCAACTATGAAATCAAATTTTATGATAAAGATTTTATAACTTTAGTTATACAAATTTCCATTTACACTCTACAATATTAAATATGAAAAACTGTGAATCGTATCTTTATCAATAAAGTAATTACCTCTAATAAACAGAGACAATAAACTTGTTTTCAGAACAACTTAGTCGAACATTAATAGAAGATTTACAGTAAGAAAATATAGCCTTAAACTCTAATTCTAGCTACATTAAATTATTGATAGGACATATTAAATCATGAGTTATCTGTCAGGCACACAATCCGAATTCACTGCTGTTGACTTTAATCCTTTTGCCGATGGAGAACTGCTTTTAACAGCGCCTGCAACTGAATCTCAAAAAGAAATTTGGGCTTCTGTACAAATGGGTAGCGATGCTAACTGTGCCTACAATGAATCCCAAAAATTGTGGTTGAGAGGAATACTTAATGTTGACGCTTTGCGGTTAGCTTTGCAAGAGCTTGTTCTTCGTCATGAAGCTTTGAGGACCACCTTTAGTCCAGATGGGATTAACCTTTGTATTGTGGCTTCACTCAATCTTGAAATTCCAGAAATCGATCTTTCAGGATTGGATTTTCAGGAACGAGAGACTAAATTAGCGAATTTGCTAAAAGAGGCTGTAGAGAATCCGTTCGACCTTGAGCATGGACCATTGATTCGGGTACAGCTTATTAAAACTCAAGATCAGGAAAATCTTTTGCTTTTAACAGCCCATCATATTATCTGTGATGGCTGGTCTTGGGCAGTGCTAATGACGGATCTCGGTAAATTATATACCGCCTTAAAAAATGGAGAAACTCCTGATTTAGAGGAGCCAGAATATTTTAGTGAATATGCGATCGCGCAGCAAGAGGCTAAAGGTGATGAAGAAGAGATCGCTACTGAAGCATATTGGTTAAATCAGTTTTCCGATTCCATTCCCGTTTTAGACTTCCCCACTGATCGCCCTCGTCCATCAGTACGAACTTTTGAGGCTGCTCGCGAAGATTGGGATCTAAGCCCTGTCCTAGTTAGTAACTTAAAGCAATTGGGAACTAAGCTAGGATGCAGTTTTACAACTACGCTACTTACAAGTTTTGAAGTATTCCTACATCGTTTAACTGGAAGTAACGAGATTATTGTTGGAACCCCTGCTGCTGGTCAAGCGGCTACGGGCAACTATCAGTTAGTCAGTCATTGTGTAAATTTGCTCCCTTTACGCAGTTGGGTTGACGGAAATCAAGCATTCAGCGATTATTTGCAACTGCGACGACCAATTATTTTGGATGCCTACGATCATCAATTATTTACCTTTGGTAGTTTAATAGAAAAATTAGCAATCCCTCGCGATACCAGTCGCATTCCACTTGTACCGATTACATTCAACCTCGATCAAGGGCTAGATAACGATCGCCTATTGTTTGAAGATCTAAAAGTAGAATTTTCGACAAATCCCCGCAGCTATGAAAATTTTGAAATGTTTATTAATGCCACAGAGTTGCGTGGCAAAGTTACTCTAGAGTGCCAATACAACACGAACTTATTTGATGCAGCGACGATTCGCCGTCGCTTGGCAGAGTTTGAGACTTTGCTGCTAGGTATTGTCGAGTCTCCTGATACCACTATCGATCAATTACCGCTTTTACCAGAAGTCGAGCAGCAGTTACTGGTGGCATGGAACCAAACACAAGTAGATTATCCTCGTAATTCTTCAATCCAAGAGGTGTTTGAAGCACAGGTAGTTGCTACTCCAGATGCGATCGCGCTAATTTTTGAGAATGAGCAAATTAGCTATCAGGAGTTAAATAGTCGGGCTAACCAGCTCGCGCACTACTTGAGAGGCTTAGGAATTGTTGCTGATAGTTTAGTTGGCATTTACATTGAGCGATCGCTAGAGACCGTTGTTGGTATTCTCGGTATTTTGAAGGCTGGAGGTGCATATGTTCCACTCGATCCATCTTATCCTTCAGAACGTTTAGCGTTTATGGTGACAGACACTCAGGTATCTGTGCTTCTTACACAACAAAGATTAGTCGAACAACTGCCACCTAGCAATGCTCGCGTTGTTTGCTTGGACACTGATTGGGAAGCGATTGCCTTAGAAAGCCAAGCAAATCCAGTCTGTAATGTTACCCCAGACAATCTAGCCTATGTGATCTATACCTCTGGCTCCACAGGGATTCCCAAGGGTGTAAGTGTCGTCCATCGAGGAGTCGTGCGACTTGTAAAAAGCTCTAACTATGCTGATTTTAGCGCCAGTCAGGTTTTTCTCCAACTTGCGCCACTTGCCTTTGACGCTTCAACATTTGAGGTCTGGGGAGCATTGCTGAATGGAGCGAGGCTAGTCCTGTTCCCATCCGACAAACCTTCCCTTGACGAATTAGGACAGATCATTGACCGTTATAACGTCTCCATTATCTGGCTCACCGCAGGACTGTTTCATCTAATGGTGGATGAACAACTTGAATCGTTACGTCCATTACAACAATTGTTAGCAGGAGGCGATGTCCTTTCAATAAACCATGTCCAAAGGTTTCGTGAAGCGTTGCCCAACTGTCGGTTGATTAATGGATATGGCCCAACCGAAAGTACAACCTTTACTTGCTGTTACCCCATTGAAGATGCCAAGAATTTAGGTAGTTCCGTACCGATAGGTCGCCCCATCGCCAATACAGAGGTTTATATATTGAATCCCCAGTTGCAACCGATGCCAATTGGTGCGATCGGCGAAATATACATTGGCGGAGATGGATTAGCATCGGGTTACTTTAATCGACCTGAATTGACAACTGAGAGATTTGTTCCTAATCCATATAGTAGTCAACCAGGTGCAAAACTCTATAAAACTGGCGACTTAGCTCGCTATTTCCCAGATGGTAATATTGAGTTCCTTGGTCGCATTGATAATCAGGTAAAAATTCGAGGATTTCGGATCGAGTTAGGCGAAGTTGAGGCAGTTCTCAGCCAATATCCGTCTATCCAAAAGTCAGTTGTCATCGTTCGCGAAGACAAACCTGCCGATAAGCGTATAGTGGCTTATTTTGTGCCAATACCAGGACAAGAACCTACAGGTACTGAGTTGCGTAGCTTCTTTAAGCAAAAGTTGCCTGACTATATGATTCCCAACGCTTTTGTTAGTTTAGAATCATTGCCCTTATCCCCTAATGGCAAGATTGCTCGCAAAGAACTACCAGCTCCTGATGGAACACTTAGTCTTCAAGAGAGTTATGTTGCTCCGCGAAACACTACCGAGCAGCAGATCGCGGATGTTTGGGCTCAGGTACTTAATTTAGACCGAGTAGGTATCCACGATAATTTCTTTGAGTTAGGAGGACATTCCTTATTGGCAACTCAAATAATTGCACGACTGCGGAAAGCTTTTACTGTTGAGCTATCGCTGCGTACTTTCTTTGAAGCCCCTACTATAGGAGATTTAGGAGAGAGAATTGTGACATTAAATTGGGCGAAACAAAGCGCACAAGCTGCCCAAGACAATCTATCGGATCTGTATGAAGAGGGAGAGCTATGAAGGCACTTGATGCATTACTGTTTGAATTGAGTCAAAAAGATGTTCATCTTTGGTTAGATGGCGATCGCTTACGCTATCGTGCGGCTAAAGACGCAATTACGCCTGAGCTGTTAACTGAGATTAAAAACCGCAAAGCCGAAATCGTTAAGTTTTTGCGTCAAGCCACGGGAACTAACAGTTCCCAACTCCCCCCAATTGTCAAGATTGATCGCAGCGGATCTTTGCCTTTATCTTTTGGGCAGCAGCGTCTTTGGTATTTACACCAGTTTGAACCTGACAGCTCTTCTAACAACGTCCCTGTTGTGGTTAGGTTTAATGGAATTCTCAATATTCCAATACTGGAGAAAAGTCTGCAAGCAGTGGCTCGTCGCCATGAGGTACTGAGAACTCGATTTCCATCAGTTGACGATCAGCCTACGCAAGTAATTGAACCTGATGTCGATCTCACCTTGCCAGTAATCGATTTGCGAAATCTTCAACCTGAACAGCGTGATGCAGAAGCACTAAGACTAGCAACTGAAGAAGCTCGCCGTCCATTTAATCTAGCGAAAGGGCCGATATTGAGGGTGCTGCTCATCCAGTTGAGTGATGATGAATATCTTCTGGTTTGGAATATGCACTGTATTATTTGTGATGGCGCTTCTTCCGATGTGTTCTATCAGGATCTCACTACAATTTATACTGCTTTTATTGATGGCAAGCCTTCTCCTTTAAAAGAGCTGTCAATTCAATATGTTGATTTTGCTCATTGGCAACGCCAGTGGCTTCAAGGCGAAGTTTTAGAAGCACAGATTAATTATTGGAAGCAGAAATTAGAAGGATCTTTATCGGTCATTCCATTACCAACCGATCATCCTCGTCCCCCGATAGTTCAGACCTATCGAGGCGATCGCAGAGCGAGAATGTTGCCAAAATCTTTAAATGAAAGCCTTAGCAACTTGAGTCAGAAGCTGGGTGGAACCCTATTCATGACTCTAATTGCTGCTTTTGAAACTCTGCTACATCGGTATTCACAAAAAAACGATATCCTGATCAGCTTTGCTAGTGCAGGTCGAGGAGAGGTGGAAACTGAGGGCGTAGTCGGTTTTTTCTCTAACACTTTAATGCAACGCATTAATTTTGATGGCAATCCCACCTTTAGAGAACTCTTTGATCGAGTTCGTGAAGCCTCTCTAGAAGCTAATACGTATCAGGACTTGCCTTTTGAGAAACTAGTAGAAGAATTACCTCCAGAACTTAGCAATAGCCGATCGCCTTTATTTCAAGTGAAATTTGCGCTCAATCCACCTTGGTCAAATGGACGAGGTATGGCATCAGTCAAGCTGCCCGATTTGACTATTACGTCTCTATTTGGTTACATCTATCACGGCAAGACAAAGTACGACTTGATTTTAGTCATGCGCGAGCAGGACGAAGGACTAGGCATGGTGTTTGATTACAATGCTGATTTATTTGAATCTAGTACAATTGCGCGAATGTTAGTACATCTTGAGAATCTTCTTGAAGGGATAGTTGCTAATCCCGACCAGAGAATTTCTGAGCTTCCACTTTTAACCATTCCAGAGCGAGAAAGGATTTTGTATGAGTGGAATAAAAATCAAACCCCAATCCCAGAAGTTTGTATTCATCAATTGTTTGAATCTCAGGTAGGGCTAACGCCAGATGCGATCGCAGTTGTCAGCAAAGATGAGAAATTAACTTACCAAGAACTAAATAGCCGAGCCAATCAACTGTCTCACTATCTACAAGCTCTGGGAGTTGGGACGGAAACCCTAGTAGCCATCTGTGTAGAAAGATCAGTACATATGTTGGTTGGCATACTTGGCATCCTAAAAGCGGGGGGGACCTATATACCTCTCGATCCTAGCTATCCGCATGACCGTCGCAAAGATAAATTAAGCAATGCTCAAGTTGCCCTAATTTTGTCCCTATCTGATATGAATTCTTCTCTTTCGGATTGTGGAGCTAAAGTGTTGTCTCTAGACCTAGAAGTGGAGGCGATTTCCCAGCATAGTATTGATAATCCATCAAGCTCGGTGTCCTCTGATAATTTGGCGTATGTCATTTACACATCAGGTTCGACAGGACAACCTAAAGGTGTTACTATTTCCCATCGCAGTATGGTCAACCATAGCGTGGCAGTTAGCAAGGAATATGAACTAAACAGTCAAGATCGAGTTTTGCATTTCTCTAATATCAGCTTTGATGTCGCTATTGAAGAAATATTTCCCACTTTGCTGAGCGGCGGTACATTGGTCTTGGCTCCGACTGAGGTCTACACCTCGGTCACTTCTTTTCTTGATGTTCTACAGCAACAAGCGATCACAGTAATCAATTTGCCAACTGCTTTTTGGAGCGAACTGGTTTATGGCTTATCCATTTTAAAACAGCCACTTTCTGGAAGTGTTCGTCTCGTGATTGTGGGCGGAGAGAAGGTTTCCAGATCAACATACCAAAAATGGCGATCGCTAGTGGGTACTTTCCCAAGATGGCTCAATGCCTATGGCCCCACTGAGGCGACTGTGACAGCTACGATCTACGATCCTCTCCAGTCTGCTGAAGCTCTCCATCCTGACGCTGAAGTTCCTATTGGTCGTGCGATCGCCAATCTTCAGACTTACGTTCTAGATCGCAACTTACAGCCATCTCCTATTGGGGCTGTTGGTGAATTATATATTGGTGGAGTGGGTCTCAGTCGTGGTTATTTAAATCGTCCAGATATTACTGCAAAACGATTTGGCCCTAATCCTTTTTCAAGGAATTCAGAAGATCGTCTCTACAAGACAGGTGATGTCGCTCGTTATTTACCCGATGGCAATATAGAATTTATTGGTCGATCAGACTTCCAAATCAAAATTCGGGGCTTTCGGGTTGAGCCAATTGAAATTGAAACCCAATTAGAAAATTATCCTGCTGTTAATCAAGCTATTGTCCTATGTCATGATGCACCTAATGGAGAAAGGGTTCTTGTTTCCTACCTAAGTGTAGAACAGGATCAGACGCTTGATATTGATGCACTAGAGAAGTTTTTACGTCAAAAACTTCCAGTCCATATGCTGCCTTCTAGTTTTATCGTTTTAGATGAATGGCCACTAACTCCCAATGGGAAGGTAGATCGTAAAGCCTTGCTCGATCTAGATGCAGCAAAACAGCTAGACGAAGCAGTGATTGCTCCTCGTGATGAACTGGAGCACCAACTAGCAGATATTTGGATGAAGCTTTTGGGGCGACAATCTATCGGTATTCATGACAACTTCTTTGAATTAGGAGGTAATTCTCTTCTATCTATACGCCTTGTTGCGGAAATTGAGAAAACGTTTAATTGGCATCTTCCTTTGTCGTCATTTTTTCAGATCAACAGTATTGACGAAATTGCCCAAAAGATTCGTGAAACCTCATCTGAAAACTTACCTACTGAGGATCTTACTCTAGGTCTCAGTATAGAAGACTATCGAGCCTTATTAGCCCAAAGTATGGGTAAAGTTGGTTTGCGTGCTGGTAAACGAGGTTTGATCATTAATGTCTTGCCAGAGTCTCAAGTTTCATCTAACCCTTTTGTATGGATTGGAGAGGTCAAAACAGGACAGAGGCTTAAATTAAAACAGCCTGTTTACGTTATGCCTGGTGCAAGCTTATCACCATCCATGAACTGTCACAAGGATTACATTTCAGTGATTGCTTCTTTATTAGTTGATGAATTAATTAGTGCGCAACCTTCTGGTCCTTATTCATTAGGCGGATGGTGTTATAACGGTTTAGTTGCAATGGAAATGGCTCAGCAGTTAAAAAAACTTGGGAAAGAAGTGGAGCTTCTTACATTAATTGATGTTTCAGGAGGATCTAGGATTTATGTGTTTATTATGGAGGCAGAAATTTACCTCGGGGCTCTTAGATTGCATTTATTCAATTTAACAAAGCTATCTCTTAAGGAGAAGATGCAATACTTTGCCAACAGAATTGCCAGAGTCATTAAGATTGTTAAAGACAAGATGTCCATTCCTAATGCTGTTAATAATGAGGCAAGTAATCTTAATGATTCTCAAGGAACTAATTATAAAACGGAGGTTAATATAGCCGTTGATTTTCTTAAAAAACCTTCCAGTGAATATTCTCGTAAACCATATAATGGGAAAGTTTTATTAATTGATGGCTCTGAACAAATTGTTTTTGGACAAAAAGAGCTGAAGAGATTTAATCTTTTTTGGTTATTTCCTCGTAATGGTTTTGGTAATTTATTGCGGGGCAAAGTATATGTTTCCAAGATTAAGTGCGATCATCTTGAGTTAATGGAAGAGCCTTATTGTTCGGAGATTGGTGAAATGATTCATCAAATTTTATTATAATCTTCCACCCTGTCTATAGCGAGTTTCGAGCAAGCGAGTTACAGTAGAGATAGCGAAGACAAATCAAAACCCTAAAGATGAATGGCGGCGCTTCGCGCCGCCATTCATCTTTAGGGTTTTATGTCCTAAGGAATGAAAAATAAAGAACTTATGCATGTCAGTTATTTTGAGGAATGGCTCTATAATTCCATTTAGGAAGAACTTCATCAAAAATGATGGGTAGATTTTCCTTGAAACCATCAGCGACTACTCTACCTTTGGCATAGACCTTATCCATAAGATTGAAAACTACACTCAAGCCAGTTTTGGTAGAAGTTTGTTCAATGAGGGATTTTACTAACTCAATACTGGTGAAAACAGCTCCCTGACAAGCTCTGGTCACATGAGGAAATAAACGATGCTCAATGAAGTTGAATTTCGATGTATAGGGAGGATAATGGGCTACTCTAATTTCAATACCGATTTCAGTTGCCAATTTCTTTTATGGGGCATGGTGACTAAATTGCTCTAAAGAAAAAATTAGCAAGATATTGATGAAGTTGGATTAGATAAAGATTTGTGTCGAACTCAATCAATTCACACGTAGCATCACACATCTGTCTGTCACCGTAGGACAAATACCAAACTCTTAGATGGTTTTCTGTTTTTCGAGAATTAAAATCCCTTACTGGATTTAATTTTTGATTCTCCAAATTATGGTCAAGATTTTAAGAGTTAGGATAAAAGCTATTAGCTTTAGTACTAATAAAAAATTTAATGGTAAAAAAATGAACGATAACCAGCGGGATGAAAATAATCTTGAAAGACGGCAAGATTTAAGACAAGACGAAGAAACTTTTCGTCTTCGACAAGAGGAAGATCGTTTAGGTAAGGCGCAGCGCAGTGGTATTTATTATTGGATAGTTAATACTATTTATTGGCTTGTCGGAATAATAGAAATATTACTGATGTTAAGGTTTGTATTACGTTTGTCTGGGGCAAATACTCAAAATGAATTTGCTAGATTCATTAATAACTTATCCGCACCATTTATTGCGCCATTTTCTACTTTATTTATTAGCCCTACTTCTAATAGTGGTGGGAACATATTTGATTTGAATATCATAATTGCAATTATCGCCTATGCGATTTTGAGCTATCTGCTGATTTCCTTAGTCAGATTTATTTTTTATAATAGAGTATAGGCAAAACGTTTCGCGATTTAGAAGAAATCAATACCTTTATTGATGTTGCGTGGAAGCTTCTAACAGCCTTATCTCTCTCCAGTAGAGAAATAACTTGGGTTTGAATATACACTTGCAGGACGAAGAGTTGAGCGATAATGATTCCATGTAGCATCAATAAAGTTATTAGGATTTTTTTAACAGAAAACTTCTGTTGAGGAGTGTGAATGCAAGATATAAAGATAGGGAGGCTAAATTGCTAGATCACTCATTTTGGTTTTATGGTATTGCTTTTTTTGGAATTATTCTCGGCAGATATTTTCTGGTGGCTGGAGGGACGTATTTATGCTTTTATTTGCCAATGCGTCAGTCTTCAGAGGAACAAAAGCTACAGCCAAATCCTTCTTGGCAATCGATTAAACGGGATATTGAGCTTTCTATACTTTCCGCAGCTGTGTTTGCGATCGCATCAGCATTGATTGTATCGGGATATGGTTGGAATCTCACCCGCATTTACAGCGATCCTCAGCAGTATGGACTTTGGTATCTAGGTATAAGTTATGGAATTGTGTTGATTCTGCAAGATGCCTATTTTTATTTCACTCATCGCTTGTTTCATCACCCATCTCTTTTTCATTGGTTACATCAAGGACATCACCGATCTCGTTATCCCACTCCTTGGACATCCTTTGCATTTGATCCCTTAGAAGCGATCATTAGTTCTCTTTTTTTAGTCGGTATTGTCTTGATCATTCCATTACATTTCATCACTCTAATTGCCATACTGACGACAATGACGATCTGGGCAGTGCTAAATCATCTAGGGGTTGATCGATTTCCTTTATCATTTCCTCATCATTGGCTGGGTAAGTGGTTTATTGGACCAGCTCATCATTCGATTCATCATCTCAAGTACACTTTCCATTATGGTCTTTACTTTACCTTCTGGGATCGGTTGTTAAATACTCAAGACATCAGTTATGAGAAGAGATTTAATGAACAATTTCCTAAGAAATAATAAAGAGTGATGTGCTATGCATATCACTCTTTATTATTAGTGACTGATGTGATGCAGAGCGAAGATGATGAAGCTCTCGTAGCTTGCATGGTAGGGCAACCACGGAGAGATTGCCCTATCTGAAAAATTCTCTCGTTTTGTCTGGGCTGTGCCCCCTTGCCAGCCCCAAACTTCAGCTATTGTAGGAATTCTATCTTCGGAAGGTGAGTTATTGATTACAATTTGTATCATATTCACTCAATTCACTCAGAAATTCAAACGCTCGCCTGTCACAGTGGTTTTAGAACGCCAGAGTTATCAATTTGACTCTGGCGTTCTAAAACCAATTTATGGAGTTCATAATGAGTTTAGAAAATAGAGCTAAAGCAACTGCTAAAAATGTTGAAGGCAAAGTGCAGGAAGCAGTCGGAGATCTGACTGGAGACACTAAAAATCAGGTAGAAGGCAAGGCAAAGCAAGCTGAAGCAAAAGTTCGTCATGCTGCTGAAGATGTCAAAGACGAAGTCAAGAAAGTTATTGACTAATAGTTCTTTGCCATAGCATTTTGCAGTTTAAGATTGTGTCTGCCAAGGTCGGTGGGCACAATCTCATATATCTTGATCGCAATATCAATTATTGATAAAGATTTACGACATTCTCATACAAATCAAGCAGTTCGATCATTCTTAAACATCTAGATATACATTATGTCAAACATCTATCTGTAACGATACGTTTGAGTACGTAAATTGTATGTGTCATTATTTAGGAGATCTTAATATATGAACAGTAGGAAACTACCTTCTACATCACGGCGTTCCCTCATCAAATGGGGGATTTATGGGCTTGGTGCTCTAACGATTGCAGTTATGCCTAGAGCAATTAATGCCCAAACAAACAGTCGTGGTCAGACTCTCACATTTAATGCTAATGACATCGGCATTCTCAACTTTGCCTTACTATTGGAAGAACTAGAAGCTGCTTTTTATGCAGCTGTCGTCAGCTCTGGCAAAATTACCAACAGCAAAGAAATGGAATATATGCGATATTTGGGTGGTCAAGAAGCTGCCCATGTCACATTTTTACGTAGCGTTTTAGCTGACCAAGTTCTATTTGCTACTCAAGATTTAAGTTTTAACCAATCCACCCTCAATAACGTTCTGGCTAGCCGCGATAGTATTTTAAATACTGCCGTTACATTAGAAGATGTTGGTGTTCATGCTTATAACGGTGCAGGCCCAAGCCTAACCAACCCCGTATTTCTTCTCGCTGCTGGTTCAATCGTCTCTGTAGAAGCCCGACATGCGGCTGGTGTGCGCGCTTTACTCGGCAAACCAACCACAGAACCTGACAGCGATCGCCTTGTTAATGATGCCAATCTAAATTCTACGCTCAATCCATTTAAAGGACGAGCTTATGACGAACTATATACTCCTAAACAGATTGTTGCCATTGTTGGTTCGCTAAATATACTTAATAACCCTATTGGCGGTTCTCTAGTTGCTTAACTAAAGAGCTACTCATGCGTTAACTCTCAAATCATTCACTTCCAAATACAGTTGCAATATATTCATACAGAAGGTCGCAGACGATATGACATCTTACTACGCCACTTTTAGAATGAGCCTTAAGAACCTAGCTTGTGGAGCCATGCGTCCTATCAAGCTCAGCTTGGTGCTTATTCCTTTACTGTTTTTATTCATGTTCTTCAGTCCACCAGCGCCAGCTTATGCTCAGGACGCAGTGCTAAGCCCTAGAGAAGTAGCAGAATATGCACTCACCTTAGAAAAGATCGAAGCAGACTTTTACCGCCGTGCTGCCGATGCAGCTATAAATGGAGGTTTAGTCTCTGCACCTCAAATGGCGAAGGATGCGATCGCTTCTTATGGCGAAGATGAAGCTAAACATGTAACTGATCTTTCGGCTGCATTACTTTCTATTGGTGGTCAACCTGATGCAATTAAAATTCCTGCAAATCCCAACTATAGTGCGATCTTAGGACGCGATCCTTTTGCCAATCCTACTGATTTTCTATTGGCAGGTCAATATGTGGAAGATCTAGGTGTGGCGGCTTATAAAGGACAGGTTCAGAATTTGCTTGCCGCAGGTGATGCAGGTAAACCGATTTTAGCAGCAGCATTGGAAATCCATAGCGTAGAAGCTCGTCATGCTGCTGGCATCAGATTTTTACGCCAGATGCTGTTAGGCGCAGATGTACGTCCTTGGATTGCGACTAATGCAAGTCCTAGTGAAGTGATCTATAACGAGAATCGTATAGACTCTCCTATCCCATTTAATCTTGATGCTTTTGATGGTTACGCAACCAAAGATGAAGTACTTGCTTTAGTTTCTCCAATCTTAAATGTAACCCAACCCCCTATTCAAACACCAACTCCTACGCCAAGCAAACCTTCAGAACCTGTCAGAGGTTTATGGTAAGCAATAGCTGTAGGTGCTATTCATACATAGCACCTACGGCAAAACTCTTATATAACATGGGAAACATTAACTATGACTAATCCAGTTAAAGAAAAGATTACAACCAATCTCACCAAGGCAAAGGGAGAAGGTAAGATTCGGGCTGAACACATTCGCAAAATTGTCAAAGATGCGGTCGGACAGACAGTATCTGAGCTAAGAGAAGGTAGTGATGAGATCGGTTTGATTGTCAAAGATGCTGTTTCTACAATAATTGCTGACTTGAGAGGAGGTGGAAAGGACAACGCTGAAAAAATCACGGCTTCTATTGAAGGAGCTATCGAAGGAAGCACTTATCATCGACAACAAGCACTCAATCAACGCCGAGAGAAATTGTTAGAGATTCAATCTCAATTGGATTGGCAGCAGGAACAATTGGATCGCGAAAGTAGCGAAATCCTGATTGATATTAAAGCCTCAGAATCGACTAATCTGATTGATGACGAATCGGCGGCAATTAATCTAGCAGTCGATACTGTCCAAGAACATCACGAGTCGGGAATTCTGCAAGAACAATACCTCAAGCTCAAAGCTCAACTTGCCACTTTAGATAAAAAACTTGCCATTCGTTATGGCGATCGCTACAACGAGATTAAGCAACAATGGGAAAACGCTAAAACTTGGTATGGCAAGCAAAAGATCGAAGCAGAAGCAAGTGATACCATGCCTTTGCAACAAAAAATTACTGATATTGAAACCAATATCGGTGGGCTTGGTTCAGCCGCTGCTCGTAAAGAGCAAGAAGTTAAACAGCAGCTACAAGACCTTTGGGAAGGTAAGGGTGTTGGCATTAAGCATTGATTTAGTAGGGGTAATTCATGAATTACCCCTACTAAATCAATTAGCCAGCAACTAATATTTTTGTTAAAAGTACTGCTTCGCAGTACTTTTAACAAAAATATTAGTTCTGATTTTAGCGCAAAGCATTGTAATCGATTAATCAGATTATTTGCATTTCATTGCAAAGAGTACTCAACTATGAAACTAATCCAAATTGTTTTCGCAATTCTACTTCCACCGCTTGGGGTTTTCCTAACTTACGGCTTCAGTTCTACTTTTTTAATCAATATTGGGCTAACTCTACTGGGTTGGGTTCCAGGCATTATTCATGCTATTTGGGCAATCTCTAAAAAGCAAGAAACATAAATAAATAATTAATTGACCAAGCAACTAAACAGGGCGACATAACGCTCTGTCTATACTCAGGAGAAAAAATATGGTTGGATACTTTGTAACGATACTGGCAACGGCTCTAGGACTTCTAGTTGTCGATATGGTTGTGCCAGGTGTAGATATTGCGAATTTCCCAGCGGCTTTAATCGCAGCAGTCGTGATTGGATTTGTCAATGCTTTTATTGGACCAGTTGTTAAACTTCTGTCTCTACCACTCACTTTTATTACTTTAGGATTATTTTCGTTTGTGGTAAATGGAATATTACTCTGGTTGGCTTCGATTATCGTTCCTGGATTTACGATGAACGGACTCTTAGCCTTGATTTTGGCTCCGATTGTTCTATCTTTTGTGAGTACATTCTTGAACAAATACTTTGCTGAGAAAGGAGTCGGCTAGTATGAACATTTTTTATAATGTTCGGAGAACAGGATTAGTCTTAGCTCTAATGCTGATTTTGACCTTCACAACTGCTTGTGGGGCTTCTCAAACTAAAACTTCTAACCCAATAGTAACGAATCAGAATTCGGAGTATGGTCAATTAGAGCGCGGCAATTCTGCCGCAGGTCAGGATTTTGGCGATTGGGTGATCAAGACTGGTAAAGGCTTGATTAAGGATGCTTATGTTCGCGATCGCAATAAGCTAGGAGTCGTGATTTCGCCTAAAGTTTTACCAACTGAAGTAAAAGCTTTGACCAAATCATTAGTCCAAGGTTTCCGACACAATTTTCCTAATCAAGACCTAACTATTTTGATCTATGCTCCTGATAAGAAGCTGATTTTAACCGCTCGATATGATACTCAGTCCCAGCAAATTGATTATCAGCAAGCAAGTTAAGAGTAAGAAATATGAGGCGCTTTGCGCCTCATATTTCTTGATTTTGATTGATATTTTACTTGAGATAACTATGAATAATCAAAACACAACTTCCATTAATCCTAATGATTCCTATGATGCTTATTGGCAAGAGAATCATGGTACTCGTTCATACATTGACAAAAAAATTCCCTATGCAGACTATCAACCCGCTTATCAAACGGGACATGAAGGCTACGATCGCTATCTTGGCAAGAGCTTTGATGAAGCAGAAGCAGAACTCAAACTAGACTATGAAGCAATTTTAGCCCAAAAAGCTGGGACAGGATTAGCTTGGATCAAGGTTATAGATGCAGTACGGGATGCTTGGGACAAAGCAGGTACTACTTAAAATAAGAAACCATTTAAGAATTGTCTAGATCCCCCCCAGCCCCCCTTAAAAAGGGGGGAGAATTAAATTCCTCCCCCTTTTTAAGGGGGATTGAGGGGGATCTCTTAGAGTTTTTGACCGCAGAAAGTAATTCTTAAATAGTTTCTAAGACTTAGCGAGGTTTTTAAATCCTCAAAAATTGGTATTAGCCCTTTTGAATCCTTTATCAACATAACTAACTATGCCAAACACTAGCGATGAATATAAAAAACAAGTCATGAAAGATTTGGCAGAGGGAGACAAAGAAATTCTCTCTGAAGAATCAGAAAATCATCAAAATTTTGATGATTTTGCCCAAAGATCTTCCCGCGAAGAACGCCATAATCTATTTAGCGATCTCTTTCAGAAAGATCGTATTACTCCAGCAGAAATGGAGCCAGAATTACAAAAAGCGGTCGCAGGGATTCAACCCAACCAGCGAGATGATGTAGCTAGAGAATTCTTCAAACATCTGAAAAAGCGTGGACTGAGTGAGCGTGCACTTGAACAGCAATTAGGATTGTCTAGCCATAATCCTAGCCGCATGACATCAGATGATGTCGCTAAATTGGCTAGTTTTACTTATCACTCACATCCTGATATTTTCCAAGAAGTTTTGGCAATTCAACCTGCACTCGTAAAATTCCTGAGTAATCCTCTCGTGGGAGCTGCGTTGGGTGCGATCGCTGCTAAATGGTTTGGTAGAAAATAATCCCAAGCCTCAAAATGACGTTGCCATTTTGAGGCTACCAAAACCTTGCTGGGTTTGATTTTTAATCCTCGAAAGTGTAGTCATACTTTCGAGGATTGGTATAACCACTGGTGACAGAAAATGCGCTTTCCCTCATTCCATTTTGTCAATCTATTCAGAGGCTCAAAGAATACTATCCCTTCGGAAAATGGAAGTGCTGACATCAGCAATCACCGTATTGATGCTTTAGTCGATGCCTTTTTCGCGATCGCATTAACTCTGCTAGTACTAGATATCAAAACATTTCATGTAAATTCAGATATTGAATTGACTCAGGAGCTAATTGCACTTATCCCGAAGTTTTTCACTTACTTTCTTAGTTTTATGATTTTGGGGCTACTGTGGTTTGAGCATCAAATAGTGTCGCATTATATTTCAGGCTCAGATCGTGCTCATATTTGGCTTAACCTATTATTTTTGATGTCAATTTCATTAATTCCTTTTTCAGCATCATTGTTAGGCGAAAACCTTTCTCATCGTTCAGCAACTACTTTTTATGGCATTAATCTCTTCGTTACTGGAGTAATTCAATATTTAGATTGGGAATATGTAACTCGAAAAAATCGTTTGATTGATGAAAGTCTGAATCGAAGACTAGTCCGCTCTGTCCAAAAAACATTTTTATTAGTTCCACTCAGCTATGCGATCGGAATTGAAGCTTCATTCTATAATGTTTCTGTGAGTCTAGCCCTTTACGGTTTAGCTACACTTGCAGGAGCATTAAGAATGAATGCAATTTTCAATCAATCCCACGAATTTAATCAGCCAGACAACAAAATCAATTAAGGGACTTACACAAAATAATTGATCCCAAAAATGTTGCGACGGGCTACGCCCGCCGCAACATTTTTGGGTTTTACAGGGATCATTCTTCCTTGGAGTTCTCTAAGATGCCAATAAATTAAAATTATTTGGATTGAATATTCAGATCAATGTGTGGGGCTTATAGCGTTTCCCAGCCTAGTAAAGTACGGCGTTGTTTCCCCACCGAAGGCGAGCAAACAACGCATAGATCTGCTGATTGTACGGGAAACCCTACCAGATTAGGTAGAGTCCCCCTGATGTGCTAATCGGGAAAAGTGGTTAATCTTGTATGAGACTAAAGATTAATAAAACTTAGGAGTTAGAAGCCTTATGGCTAAAGTAGTTGGAATCGACTTAGGTACGACAAACTCAGTCGTCGCCGTCATGGAAGGGGGCAAGCCAACGGTGATTGCAAACGCCGAAGGCTTCCGTACCACACCCTCAGTTGTAGCTTATGCCAAAAATGGCGATCGCTTAGTTGGGCAAATTGCTAAGCGTCAAGCTGTCATGAACACCGACAACACCTTTTACTCAGTAAAGCGCTTTATCGGCAGACGTTATGACGAAGTTAGTGGGGAATCCAAGCAAGTTGCATACAAGGTTTTGAAAGTAGGTGAAAATGTCAAGATCGACGCACCTGCGGTTAGCAAACAGTTTGCACCCGAAGAAATTTCTGCTCAAGTATTACGTAAGTTAGTTGATGACGCTAGCAAATATTTAGGCGAAACCGTCACACAAGCGGTTATCACTGTTCCTGCTTATTTCAATGACTCGCAACGTCAAGCCACCAAAGATGCTGGCAAAATTGCAGGTGTTGAAGTTCTCCGTATCATCAACGAGCCAACCGCAGCAGCTCTTGCTTATGGTCTAGATAGCAAGACCAATGAAACCATCCTCGTATTTGACCTTGGCGGCGGTACATTTGACGTATCGATCCTTGAAGTTGGCGATGGTGTGTTTGAAGTAATGTCTACCAGTGGTGACACTCACCTCGGTGGTGATGACTTTGATAAGAAGATCGTAGACTTCCTTGCTAATCAGTTCCAAGCGGCTGAGGGCATTGATCTTCGCAAAGATAAGCAAGCATTGCAACGTTTGACTGAAGCTGCTGAAAAAGCGAAGATTGAACTTTCGAGTGTTACTCAAACCGAAATCAATCTTCCCTTTATCACCGCAACTCAGGATGGACCTAAGCACCTTGACACCACACTGACCCGCGCTAAGTTTGAAGAGCTCTGCTCCGATCTCATCGATCGCTGCCGTATTCCTGTCGAGCAAGCCGTCCGTGATGCCAAAATCGACAAATCGAAAATCGATGAAGTTGTCCTTGTTGGTGGTTCGACCCGTATTCCTGCGGTACAAGAAGTTGTTAAGAAAATTCTTGGCAAAGATCCTAACCAAAGTGTTAACCCTGATGAAGTTGTTGCGATCGGCGCAGCAGTCCAAGCTGGCGTATTGGCTGGTGAAGTCAAAGACATTCTCTTGCTTGACGTAACTCCTCTATCTCTCGGTGTTGAAACCTTGGGTGGCGTAATGACTAAGATCATTCCACGTAACACCACTGTTCCTACCAAGAAGTCCGAAGTCTTCTCGACTGCGGTTGATGGACAAAGCAATGTTGAGATTCATGTTCTTCAAGGCGAACGTGAAATGTCTAACGACAACAAGAGTTTGGGAACCTTCCGTCTAGACGGAATTCCTCCTGCTCCTCGTGGCGTACCTCAAATCGAAGTTGTATTTGACATCGATGCCAACGGGCTATTGTCAGTAACTGCTAAGGACAAGGGTACTGGTAAGATTCAAACTCTTTCAATCTCTGGTGCTTCCACACTGCCTAAGGATGAAGTGGAACGCATGGTTAACGAAGCTGAGCGTAACGCATCTACTGACAAAGAGAAGCGCGATCGCATTGAAGCGAAGAATCAAGCTGACTCTCTTGCTTACCAAGCTGAGAAGCAAATCAAGGATCTTGGTGACAAGGTTCCTGAAGCAGACAAGACGAAGATCGAAGATCTTGTCAAGAGCTTGCGTGAAGTTATCGCTAAAGACGATCATGAAGCGATCGCTGCTCAAACTGAAGAGTTGAAGCAAGCTTTATATGCTCTTAGCTCTTCTGTCTATCAGCAAGGCGGCGAAGCCCCTTCTGGCGCTGCTCCTGAAGACGGAACTAAGGATGCTGCAAGTGGCGATGACGATGTCATCGATGCTGATTTCACAGAGTCGAAATAGTTAACAACAAAAAGAGGGTGGGCGCATAGCGCCCACCCTCTTTTTGTTTTAGGCAATAGCAGTTTAGAAAATTTGTCTTATACCATCTCCCGAAAGTGTGACAACACACTCAACAAGATGACACAGACACCATAGTCACAGTTTATATTTCGTTATATAAATACTTGCGATCGCACTACTTTTTAAAGATCGAATGCGATCGCCTAGAAAACGCCATAGTGTATGCTGGGGAGTGTTTTTCTCCAAAAAAATTATGAGTATATTTCTGCAAACCCTAGCCCAAGCTAATGCAATTTATGTCAAACAAAAATTTGAACTAGCAGAAATATTTGGCTTTGAAACTCGCAACCGTTATCAAATCCAAACCGATGATGGTCATCAATTTGGTTACTGTGCTGAGCCAAAGCTAGGTTTCTTAGATGCGATCATGCGACAGTTTCTAGGGCATTGGCGAGTTTTTAATATCGTGGGAACTGATATGGCTAATCAGCAGGTTTTTCGCGCCCATCATCCTTTTCGCTGGTTTTTTCAGCGCCTTGATATTTTTGGGGCAGGCGATCGCCCTGTAGGAAGTTTGCAACAGAGATTTGCATGGTTTAACAAAAAATTTGAATTTTTGGATACTAGGGGCAGGGTAATCATGAGCATGACTTCGCCATTATGGAAAATTTGGACATTCCCCATCAAAAAATCTGAAAGGGAAGTATCGGTAATTGAAAAGAAATGGACAGGGCTATCTAAAGAACTATTCACTGATGCTGATAACTTTAGAGTCCGCTTCACCGATGCGAAATTAACAGCAGATGAAAAGTTGCTGTTACTCGTTGGTGCAGTGTTTGTTGATCTTTTATACTTTGAGACTAAAGCTTCTTAATAGTCAGGAATTACCTTGAGTTTTCAGATTGTTCGTTACGACGAAATTGATTCAACTAATAGTGAAGCTTGGCGACTAATTGATCGTCTCGAAGCGCTATCAAACACGGTGCTAATTGCCAAGCGCCAAACTAAAGGCAGAGGTCAACGCGGTAATAGTTGGCAGTCAGACTTGGGCGGATTATTTATGTCAGTGATTTTACAGCCAAATTTGACAGCAGCAAATGCTCATCAAATTACGCTCTGGTCAGCTTGGGGCATAGCCAAGGCACTCAAAGAAACGGGGGCAAATGTAAAGCTGAAATGGTTAAATGATCTATTAATCGATCGCCGTAAATTGGGAGGAATTCTCACTGAAACGAGGATCGAGGCTGGTAAAGTTCTCTATGCCGTGGTGGGGATCGGGATTAATTGGACAAACGAGGTTCCTGAAGGCGCGATCGCACTGGGGGAATTACCAACGACTTTATCAAACATGGATGAACTGATCGAAGTGGTGCTAAAAGGCATCCAGCTAGGTCAAACTCGCAGCGAAAATGAGGGAATGATGAGCATTTTGGCGGAATATTTGGAGCTACTTAGCGACAAAAATGTACGTCAAACAATTAATGGGCGGGAACTTCAAGGCAAAATAATCGACATTAGACCAATGGGCGAACTGGTAGTAAGATGGGAGGGCAATTCCCAAGAAGCGATCTATCAGCCTCAAAACTTCTCTGTCGGCTATCAGTAGAATCAAATTATGCGAAAATCAACACTTTCAACGATTACGTTAGCAACCCTGCTTTGCCTCTCCACAAATAACTACTTTTTAGTTGGCTCAGCATATGCCGCGACCAAATCTGCCGTTTCTCCTGATGTAGCAGTATCAAAACCTTCGACACCAGCCCCTCAGGTGCAACCTCAACCTGCGATCGCTCCTGCACCAGCCAACGTAGAGATTAAAAGCGAAAGCAACTTGAATTCTGCTCCAGCAGATAAGCCTATAAATAATGCTGGGAATCGCGAAACTGTCCTAGTCAATATTGAAACTGGATCGAGTCCATCACCAAAACCATCAGCTAAGCGATCGCAGCCTGTTGGGCAACCTGTCGAAATCGTCCTAGAGAACCGATCTACTGGTTGTAAATTCAAGGCTAGCAACCTTCTCGAACGCAATGCCGATCTTTGTAATCCTGAAGTAGCGATCGCCGCTAAAAATAGATCGCAAAACTATTACCAAAACGGCAATGTTCTCTACACCGCCGCATCGGGTGAAACCGCTGTGCAAGTGCGTCGCCTCACTTCTGAAGAAATTGCCGCAATGAGCTTGCCTAGCAATGGCGACAAGCAAATGCTGTTCCCATTAATTTCTCCATCAGTAATTAGTTCTCTATTTGGCGCTCGCGTTCATCCAGTTACGGGGCAGGTGCGCTTTCATCAAGGTACTGACTTAGCTGCTCCCGAAGGTACACCCGTCGTCGCTGCCTTTAGTGGTCGTGTAGAAATTGCAGGTTGGCTAGGTGGCTATGGGTTGATCGTGGTCATTTCTCACGGAGACACCCATGAGACTCGTTATGCACACTTGTCTGAGGTATTAGTCAAGCCTGGTCAGGTGGTCAAACAGGGTAATGTGATCGGTTTAGTTGGCAGTACTGGCATGGCGACTGGGCCACATCTGCATTTCGAGATCTGGCAAAAAATGCAAGAGGGACTGGTTGCGATCGATCCAACACCGCAGTTAATACTTGCCATGGAGCAATTACAAAAATATCTCGCGCAATCACCTAGATCAGCAAATAAAGCTTAAGTAAAAATCGATATAGCCATTAGCACTGTGATTCTTACATTGCTATAGCAATGTAAGTTTTGTTTAGGATATAAAAAATGCAAAAGAGTCATGGCGGCGCTTAGTCGCCATGACTCTTTTGCATTTTTTAAAACCCAGTAAGGGTTTTAAAAACACAAAATGGCGTAGCCATTTTGTGTTTTGGTATAAGGCAAAATCAAGTGGCTATTATTGAGCCAAAAAACTATCATTGTCGGCAAAACTAGGCACAAAGTGCAGCTTCTTTATATGTTGACATTTGATTGCTCAATGGGAATCTCGATAATAAAATTAGTCCCCTCACCGATCTCAGATTGACAACTTAACTTGCCATGATGAATTTCGGTAATTACCTGAAAGCTTATTGATAGACCCATGCCAGTTCCTTTGCCCACTGGCTTAGTCGTAAAGAATGGATCAAATAATCTTTTTTGTACCTCTGGAGGAATGCCTTTAGCATTATCAGTAATGGTAACTTTGATATAATCAGATTCTCTTACTTCCGTTTTAATTTTGATTTCACCAATATTCTTTTTGATATCTATGGATGAGAGAGAGTCATAATTATCCTCAATAGCATCTATGGCATTAGCGAGAATATTCATAAATACTTGATTGAGTTGCCCTGCATAGCATTCCACATTAGGAAGATCCCCATAATCTTTAACGATTTGAATCTCTGGGTAATCTTGTTTTGACTTGAGACGAGATTGCAGGATCATTAAGGTACTATCAATGCCATCATGAATATCTACGGGTTTTAAATTCGCTTCATCCATGCGTGAAAAATTCCGCAACGATAAAACAATCTTCTGGATTCTCTCTGCGCCAACTTTCATGGATGTCAGCAAGTTGGGTAAATCTTCCACTAGAAACTCTAGATCGATTGCCTCTGATTCCTCTTGGATGGACGAGTCAGGATGGGGATAGTATTTTCGATAGAGTCCAATGAGGTTTAATAAATCCTTGATGTAGTTAGCAGCATGGGAAAGGTTGCCATAAATAAAGTTAACAGGATTATTAATTTCATGAGCAACTCCTGCTACCAGTTGTCCCAAACTAGACATCTTTTCAGTTTGAATAAGCTGAACCTGAGTGAGTTTGAGACTATCGATCGCTGTCGATAACTCCTTAGTACGATCTTCAACTCGGTGTTCTAGTTCTAAGGTAAGTTTTTGCATCGCATCTTCTATTCTTTGGCGCTCATCAATTTCTTGCTGAAGTTGCAAATTTTGGCGATCTAACTCTGCTTCAGCCAGTTCGCGACTTTCTTCACTTAATACCAACCACCAAGTACCTACACCAATGAGTACTGAAAGCGGTGCATAGAGTTCTAGCAATACTCCTAAAAATTCTGATTCCGAAGCTGAAACCGTAGATAAAGTCGGTGACTTTAAGATGCCCTGATAGTAAACCAAGCCAAAAACTGTTGCTGTCAGTCCAGAGAGCAGTAGAAAGATTCCCAAAAACCTAATTAATCTTACTCCTAGTTGCGGTGCAATTTTTTCTGAGAAAATAGTGCTAGCTATGTTTTGAGTTAGACTGCCAATATCGTCATCGGATGGCTTGCAAGAGTCGTGACAGCGAGCATCAAGGCTACAACAGAGCGAGCAGATCGGCCCATCATAGACAGGGCAATAGGCTGTGTCAGGCGGTTCGTATTCCTGTTCGCAAATACTACAGGCGATCAGTGAATGCATATCTACTTTTTGAGAACTATAGATATTTTCACGGGCGATGTAATATTTGCCTTTGGTAGCGAACGCAATGATTGGAGAGAGGGCAAAGGCAATTCCTAGTGCTAGAAAGGGTGCGTATGCTTGGGCGAAGACTCCAAACAATCCCACGAAAGCCATAATCGAGATGATCGAAGCGATCGCCATCGAGCCAAAGCCCACGGGATTAAAGCTGTAGAGATAAGCACGTTTGAACTCTATATAGGAAGGGCTAATGCCTAAAGGTTTATTAATGACCAAGTCAGCAACAATTGCCCCAATCCAAGCGATCGCTACATTGGAATATAGCCCTAAGACCAGTTCTAAGGTTTGAAATACTCCAAGCTCCATCAGCAGTAGAGCAATTATCACATTAAAGATTAGCCAAACAACTCGCCCAGGGTGACTGTGGGTCAGTCTTGAAAAGAAATTTGACCATGCGAGAGAGCCTGCATAGGCGTTCGTGATATTAATTTTAATTTGCGAGACAATCACAAATACAGTGGCAACTGATAACACAATCCAAGGATCGGCAAAAATATACTCAAATCCCACCATATACATTTGAATTGGCTCTTTAGCATGAGCAACTTCTACTCCATGATCAATTGCTAAAGAGGCAAGAAATGCTCCTCCTAACTGTTTAGCAACACCAAACAAGATCCAGCCAGGCCCCGCAATAATTACTGCTAGCCACCATTGAACACGATTATTTTCTTGCTTATCGGGCAGAAAGCGCAGATAGTCCACCTGTTCGCCAAGCTGAGCAATTAAGGAAAAAGATACTGTGGCAGCGGAACCAAATAGAATTGGACTAAATCCTGCTCCACTGGGAGAATTCCCAGCAAAATTCATCCAATTAGCGATCGCATCAGGTTCTTTATTCAACACAAAAATAAAAGGCAGAATCATCAAACCTAGCCATATTGGTTGTGTCCAAAGCTGCAACTGGCTTATTAGTGTGACTCCGTAAAATACGATCGGAATGATAATCAAAGAACAGAGAATATAGCCAAGGGATAACGGCAAATGAAAATATAGCTCGAGAGCTTGCGCCATAATTGCGGCTTCAAGCGCAAAGAAGATAAATGTAAAGGAAGCATAAATTAGCGATGTAATCGTCGAACCGATGTAACCAAAACCTGCTCCCCTAGTTAATAAATCAATGTCAATATTATATTTAGCGGCATAGTAAGAGATCGGTAAACCTGCTAAAAAGATAATCCCCCCCACAACGACGATTGCCCAGAAAGAATTAGCAAATCCATAGCTAATCAGTAGAGATCCACCGATTGCCTCTAGAGCTAAAAACGAGACTCCCCCTAATGCTGTATTCGCAACTAGAAATTCTGACCATTTTCTAAATGATTTTGGCGCATAACGGAGCGAATAATCTTCTAAGGTCTCATTTGCAACCCATGTGTTATATGCTCTTCGTTCTTTTACAACTTTGATAGTTGATTTAGTATTCATGAATCCCCTAAAAGATGAAATTATATCTAAATTATCCCTAAATTATTCCTAAATATTTATCCTAGACTGAAGAGATACATGGCAAATGTATAAACGGGTACATATTAATAGTTAATCTCAATAGTTGTTAGCCGTTTTGCTAAAATACTTTAACTAAAAAGCATGAAATAATTTGCCAGCAAAATTTTTAGTCTTCGAGTTATTAGCCATCTATAATATTTGCCCCTAAAAGTCTTAATTAAATCCTGAAAATATTTGTAACAAGAAAATTAGGGCTTCAGTAATTTCAAGAATTATTAATAGGAATATATACTAATTGATAGCCTTAAAATAGTGATTTTTTTGCAGTATTAATACTAAGAAAATTTACTAGACTAGTTTTTTTTGATAGCTTTTTTTCAGTAAGATAAGAGCGGCAATTAGTATAAAAAAATCCCAGAAAGCTAGTGCTGACAAGAAGCGTGGTCACTAGCTTTCTGGGATTTTTTTCTATTTATGGACTTTTCCATCGGGTAGCGTTGCCCCTTTGAGAATTGCACCGACAAGATTGGCACTGCTTAACTCAGCACGGTTGAGTATTGCATCAGTCAAATCAGCATTGGCAAGGTTTGTTCTGGCAAGATAGGCTTCGATGAGGTTAGCTCGGATCATAATTGCACCACTGAGATTAGCTCGGCTCAGATCGGCACGAGTCAACTTGACATCTGTGAGATCTGTACATTGCATTTGCACGCGACTCGCCTTAACATCTGCCATAATCGCGCTTCGTAGTGAGACCCCATTAAAATCTGCATCAATTAAAATTGCTCTTTCCAGTTTGGCATTATTTAAAATTGAGCCTGAGAGCGTTGCACAACTAAGATTAGCTTCAGAGAGAAATACACCTTGCATATTGGCATTATTTAACTTTGCTTCACTAAGGTTTGCCCCACTGAGAGTTGCTTCTTGTAAATTTGCACCGCGCAGGTCGGCTTTATGTAGATCTGCACCAGATAAATTTGCACCACGCAGGTCAGCACCAGATAAATTTGCGCCAGTTAGACTAGCTACGCTGCGCTTCTTTTTGCCAGCGTCAATTTCATGTTGATCGCCGATCGCTCTTTCTTGTCTGAGATTTGCGCCTTTCAAGCATGCTCCGACAAGGTTCGCACCACTCAAGTTAACCGTTCGCATATCTGCGTCAATTAAGTTAGCATCCATCAAATTAGCAAGACTGAGATTTGCTCCAAAGAGCGTGGCTCCTTGCAGACTTGCTCCATGCAATTCAGCATTGGATAGATTTACATTACTCATGCTGGCTTGGTTGAGATTTGCGCCACAAAGATTAGCGCCAACCATTAAGGCTCCGCGCATATTTGCCCTTGTCAAACAAGCAAAAGTCAAGACTGTACTATTTAGGTAAGCTTTGGAGAGGTTAACATCTAGCCAATCAGTGCGACTGAGGTTTGCGCCACTGAGTTTGATGCCATTGAGATTAAGCCCACTAAAGTCGCGATCGCCTTTTGCATAGCGGCGCAAAATATCTTGAGAAGTAAGAGCTGCATCCATATTCAAAATCCTCAAAATAGGAACGAAGAAATAGAAATCAGTAGGTAGGGTGGGCATTGCCCACCCTACCTACTGATTTCTATATTAAATAGATGTTGCCGAAGCGAACTCTTGTTGTTGCTCATTAAGTTGCTCAAGGATTGCTGAACTCTCTGGCTCAGAGTCATTAGCAAGACGCTGTTTTTGTAAATCTAAGGCTGCCTTAATTAAACCTTGGAAAAGCGGATGAGGACTACTAGGGCGAGATTGGAACTCAGGATGGAATTGAGAGGCGATAAAATAAGGATGGCTTGGAAGTTCGATCACTTCAACTAGTCGCCCATCGGGAGAAGTACCGCTAATCACATAGCCAGCGTCAATAAATTGCGATCGGTAGGCATTATTAAACTCATAGCGATGGCGATGGCGCTCGTAAATCACTGACTCATTATAAAGCTTATGAACTAAGCTATTTGGAGCAAGACGGCAAGCATATAGCCCTAAACGCATCGTGCCACCAAGATTAACCACATCTTGCTGTTCAGGTAATAGGTGAATCACAGGATTTGTGGAATCTGGAGCAAACTCGGCGCTATTTGCATCGCTGAGTTTGCCAACATTTCTAGCCCAGTCTATGACTGCGCATTGCATTCCTAAACATAAACCTAAAAATGGGATTTGGCGATCGCGGGCATATTGTACAGCAGCAACTTTACCATCGACACCACGATGACCAAATCCACCAGGGACAACGATCGCATGGACATCCTTTAGGAATTTTTCTGCGCCATATGCTTCAATGTCTTCAGAGTTAATCCAGCGCAAATTTACATTGCTATTAACGGCGATCGCGCCATGTTTTAGGGCTTCGATCACCGAGAGATAGGCATCGGTCAGTCTTACATATTTACCAACGATCGCAACTTCTACTTGATGCTCTGAGCGATAGAGACGCTCGACAAGGGTTTGCCAACTACGAAGATCGGGCTGACGTTGTTGCATACCTAGCAGGCGCAGTACTTGCTCAGCAAGTCCTTCACGCTCCATCGCTAATGGCACTTCATAGATGCTTTTTACATCCTGTCCTGTCATTACGCATTCGGGCAGCACGTTGCAAAATTCTGAGACTTTGTCCTTAATATTTTGGGGTAAAGGGCGATCGCTACGACAAACTAGAATGTCAGGCTGAATCCCCACGGATTGTAATTCCTTAACTGAGTGCTGTGTAGGCTTGGTTTTCATCTCCCCTGCGGAGGCAATCCAAGGCATGAGGGTGACATGCATATAGACAACATTTTGCCGTCCCACATCCTTCCGAAACTGACGAATTGCTTCGATGAATGGCAGTGATTCGATATCGCCTACCGTGCCGCCAATTTCAACAATGACAACATCAGGATTGCCATTTTTAGCAACGCGATGAATACGTTCTTTAATTTCATTAGTAATATGTGGGATCACCTGCACAGTGCCACCCTGATAGTCGCCGCGCCGTTCTTTATTGATCACACCTTGATAAATTGCGCCTGTGGTGACATTACTTAGCTTTGACATCGAGGTATCAGTAAAGCGCTCATAATGACCCAAGTCTAGATCCGTCTCTGCGCCATCTTCGGTAACAAAAACTTCTCCATGCTGAAACGGACTCATCGTTCCTGGGTCAACATTGATATAGGGATCGAGTTTTAGAATTGCGATCGAATAATCCCTAGATTTAAGTAATCGTCCCAAACTTGCGGCAACGATGCCCTTCCCGATACTAGAGACAACACCGCCAGTCACAAAGATATACTTAGCCATAAAAATTTCGTTATAGGGTGCATTGTTTTATTGTTTCGTAAACAATGCTTAACAAAGTGATTATATAGCAGGTGATTGCGCTGCAAGATCTGAGCATAGATATTCAGCAATTCTCATTATGAAACCGATTTTGGTATTTACAGCGCCAGAGGCGCTGTAAATACCAAAATCGGTTTTTTGAAAGTCAGCCGTAGGCTGACTTTCAAAAAACCGATTTTTATAATTTTCAATCTAAATGAACTCTTTTAATGAGTAAGTGGCTCAACAAGGTTTTTTGTGCTAACAGGCGATCGCACAGCTTTAAACATGCCAAAACGACAAAGTCCTGCCCCAAAAGCTAGACGCATTAATAAAATCGTGGGTATTTCCCTCACAGATTTAATAAATCCTGATACGCCAAAACTTATCAATCCTTTAGGACGCGCTACACCTTGCCAGATTGAATCTAGCCATGAAGGAAGAGTTTCTGCTGTCCAATCAGAAGTTGTTACCTTGCCATCGACAAGTCCTGTCGCCTCCAAAAGCTCAGAGAAGCCTTCAATGCTTGAGAACTCAGGATGTGACCATTGATCGAGGAGTTGCTTCATTACAGGCTTCTCCCAAATATTGAGAGGTACTTGACGATCGTCTCGCTGATTCCAATCCGCAAGTACTAGCAACCCATTGGGCTTGAGTACGCGCATCAACTCTTTTGCAAAAATAGCTTTGTCAGGCATATGTGGCCCCGCTTCAACTGACCAAGCCACATCAAAGCTTGCATCAGGAAATGACATCGCCATCGCATCATCAACCTGAAATTGTAGATCAAGCTCTTTTGGGGTTAACTCCTGAGCACGTTTGACCTGCTCAGGACTAATCGTAATTGCCGTTACCGAGAAGCCATATTCTTTTGCCAAAATGCGGCTGCTGCCACCAATACCACAGCCAACATCAAGGACAGTCGTTCCAGCAGGTAGCTTATCTAAGCCACCCCAACGTACCATCTCATGAACAAAATCAGATTTAGCGGTCAAGAAATCCTTTGAACGGGGCGGCGAGCCATAATGACCTAAATGAATATGTTCGCCCCAGTAGAACTCTAAAATGCCATCTTCTGTCCATTGATCATAGGAGTTAGCAACAGAATCAGCAGATTGATAGCGACGCGCTGTAGCTAGATAAATGCCAATTCCTGCGATCGCAACTGTCGAGAACGCTTCCAGCGTGGCAACAAATAAATTCATTAAGATTAAGCCTTACCATTTTTGACAAGTAGTTCTTCCAGCTTATTTTGATTTAGAAGACTTTGCTCTATATCCAGAGCTGTAGATTTTGACTTGTGAAATTCAGCGATCGAAATTAGTTTACCTGCTTCAGAATCCCACAACACAAACTTGGCGCAACCAAGCATATCACCGAGCCTTAGAGTTTTGACCTTTGAGAGAAGTTGAATATTTTCCTTATGACAAGCTTCGAGATTATAGTTCGGAATTCTCTCAGAAAGATGATGGATATTATGAAAACCGATATCTGCGGAAAACCACTTCAAAATTGTTGGCAACTCTAAATAACTACTACCGTCAAGTGCTCCAAGCAGATAGTCCCAACCTTCAGTCTTATGAGCATAGGAGTCTTCAAAGTTATGCTGAACAAAGAATACACAGATAAAAATCGCTGCTGAAAAAGTTAAACTGATTGAGTAAACACCTAAAAAGAAGCCTGCTCCAAGCAAATGGCTAAGGAAAATCCAACTGCCGATTACACAAATATTATTGAGCATCAAATCTATAAATTCCGCTCCCGTATACCAATTTCTAGATTTGTGAGAAGAGATAATTGCCGCTAAACCCATGCGAGGGTCTTTCTTTAAACTGGAAAATATATGACCAATAAAATCATAGCTTCCTGCAATTAGTGCATATCTTGGTCTGATTGCAAGGTAGAAAAAACCTCCCAAAAAAGACATTAATGGATGTCTCATTACGGCATAAAGCTTTTGATCGGTGTCATTGAGCTTAGAGAATTCTTCAGTAGAGAGAAATGCTGCAACCCCACGATATCGTTCCCAATCACCATTGGTTTTGTGATGATAAGCATGACCTCTTGACCATGGATATTGAGGTATAGCATTAATCACGCCCAAAAAGAAGCCTACAACTCTATTCACTTTTTTGGAAGTAAAAAGTGAATAATGTCCGCAATCATGCATTAAAGAGAAGCATCGCAATGAAAATAGAGTCATCAAAATGATGATCGGTGGCAGGAACCAAAAAGATACTGCTGCGGCTTTAACTGCTAAAAACCATAAAACTATATAGGGAATAACGGTATTCAGGATTTGATAAGTTGCCCAGAGATCATTGCTCTTCATATAAGGAGTAAGAACAAAATCTGATTTTTTAATTATATTTTCCACTCAATAAAATACTCTTGTAAATAACTCTAGCCGCATGGCTAGGATGGGCGGCGCAAAGCGCTGCCCATCCTAGATTCTAATAAAACGATGTGATGATTCGGGCGGTAACTCATGTGGCATAAATTCATCCCAGCGATCGCATACTTGTTTGTAGCATTCTGAGGGAGAAATCTTTAGGTTTTGGAGACAGTAAACTTCGAGCTGTTGATCGATATTCATTGCCAGAATGATCTCTTGCTGAGGATCATACGCGGCGATCGCCTGTATTAATGACGGAATCTGTCGTGAACTGATACCCATTTCCAGTAAATAGGGCTTGGCAAATTCTGCTGCTATAAACTGAGTTCTAAATTTCCAAATGTGAAAACTCGGCTTAAAATCAGCAGCAGGTGGTACAACAGTACAAACTGTAATCCCTTTCCCTGAGGTTGTAAAACCTCTCAGGGCATGATATCCAATTAGTAAAAAATTATCTCGAATAAACTGAGGTTCCCAAGAACGACAGATGCCCCAACGTTCTTTATAGTCTTGCAGCATCGGACTCCCTGTTAGTCTTCCTGATGCGATCGCCTTGGCACAGTTTTTGTAAAAGCTGAAACAATTGTAAAGCTTCTAAAAATTTTGAACAAACCATCATCTATACCTCGCAGATGAAAAGGAACATGTTTACGAATCTCGAAAAGAGATTCTTTGCGATCGGCGGGCATCCTGACTTAGAGATTAAAGCATCTCATCACAGTTGCGGGACAGCGCTGGGTTTACACCAAACTTTCCCCGTTTCCTCCAACGACTGTTACCCGTTGGAACCGAACGATAGTCTTATCATTGTAAGACATAAGCCCAAAAAAGAGAAAGGCGGCGCAAAGCGCCGCCTTTCTCTTTTTTGGGTTAACTTACATTGCTATATAACTAAAATTGTTTTGAGACTGTCGTCACTTGCCCCATTAATAACGCCGCCCGATCGCAAAATAGCTTGTAACATTTCCACGACCTCTAATGTGATTTCTTCCCCAATACAAACTAGCGGAATCCCTGGAGGATAAGGACAAAGAGATTCAGCACTAATTCTCCCGATCGAATTATCAATAGAAACGCGATCGCATTTCCCAAAATACACTTCACGTGGAGTCAACCTAGATTGATAATTCGTAATTCGTAATTCGTAATTCGTAATTAATTTTTCCTTTTTCCTTTTTCCTTTTTCCTTAACAAGCCGTTGGAATCCATTCACTAGCCGATCAATATCATCTTGAGTATTACCAAAGCTCAAACTAAATACTAATTGCGATCTGGTGGGCATTTCCGCCATCACATCTAATTGGGAATGTAAATATTCATCAGCTTCAAACCCTGAAATACCTAAGCAATCAGTCATTACCGTGAGGCGAGTATCGTCAAGCGTAGGAACTTCTGTTTGACTAAAGGTTCGCAAATCAGGAATTTGATTTAACTGCGATCGCGCTGTTTTGGCTAGTCCCAATGTGTAAGTTAACAGCTTTTTGCCATTAACTGCCATTTGTCGCCGCGCCACATCCAGAGAAATCATTAGTAATAAATTGGGACTACTTGATCGCAATATTTGCAAAGCACGATCAACTTGTTCAACAGCAATGCGATCGCCTTGCAAATGCAAAATCGAAGATTGGGTAAGGCTACCTGCGACTTTGTGTGTGGACTGCACAACTAGGTCGGCTCCTGCTTGCAATGCTGAATTTGGTAGATCAGGATGAAAACCTAAATGCGCTCCGTGAGCAGCATCAACTAATAAGGGGATATTAAAGGAATGGGCGATCACTGCCATTTTTGCCAACTCGCCGCAAACTCCAAAATAATTTGGACTAACAAGCATCACCGCTTTTGCGTCAGGATGAAGATTCAGAAATAATTCTAGAGTCTTAGGACTTACGCCCAAGTCCAAATCAAATTCTGGCAAATAGTCAGTTGGCAAATAAACAGGCATAGCGCCATTGAGCACTAGTCCTGCGATCGCAGCTTTGTGACAGTTTCGCCCAATTAAAATCTTGTCTCCTTGCTTACAAGTTGCCAATAGCATCGCTTGTACACCGCAAGTAGAACCATTAGTCAGAAACCATGCGCGATCGCTACCGTAAGCATCGGCAGCTAAGGCTTCGGCTTCTGCGATCGGTTCTTCGAGATCAGGCAATTCTGGTAAATCGAGGCGAAACATATTCTCACCCATAATTGCCATCAACTCGCGATCAATACCCTGACCACGTTTGTGCCCTGGCATATAAAACGGCGCATGATCGATATCTAGATATCGCCGCGCCGCTTCTAATAATGGAGAAAAATCTTGATTCAAAGCCTACTTGGGTGATTTCAATAAAACAAAATCCCTGTAGGGGCAGGTTTGGAAATAAGTCAATGGTTTACCCATAGATTTATTCCAAAACCTGCCCCTACGCATGGATATATTTTCTTTTGGAAACCTTCTTATTCCAAATACTTCTCCAAAGCAGTTTCGACAAGATCCTTCATCGAAGCACCCTTTTCTTCGACAGCTTTTTTGAGAAGATCAAAGGACTTTGCTGAAAGGGTGACTCGATGGCGGACATCTTTACGTTTGCCTTTGGGTTCGTTCTCATTTATCTCTGGGACATAGGCTTCCGCGAACTTTCGTAAATCTTCATTGCCCTTGCGATCGCAAAAATCACCAAAACCTTCGCCTTCTGTGCGTTCATTTTTGAAATAAACAAATAGCGGCTCTAAACCTTTTTCAAGATTATTAATATGCAACCGCTGCACATAAGGTTGAGCCAACCTAGTTGAGTCAAAGCTGCCACCCAACCAAATCTGATATTCGTCGGCAGCGCTACCGACGAAGGCAAGTTCAGCCATATAAGGACGGGCGCAACCATTGGGGCAACCTGTCATACGGGTGACGAAGGTTTCCTGATCTAAGCCCAAACGGACTAATAGCTTACGAATTCTCGCTAATACACTTGGCAAGGCACGTTCTGACTCAGCGATCGCTAGTCCGCAAGTAGGGAAGGCGGGACAAGCCATGGAGTAACGCACTAGGGAATCGATTTTGTCAGGAGCTAGAACGCCACAGCGATCGAGAATCTTTTGAATCTCCTCTTTTTCATCAGCGGCGATTTCTGTAATCAGCAAATTGTGGTTAGGAGTCAACACAAAATCATGATGAAACTTTTCGCTGATTTCGCGTAAAGCCGTTTTTAGTTGTAAATCTTCGCGATCGCTAACTCGACCATTTTCAATCGAAACTCCCACAAAATATTTACCGTCGCCCTGTTCATGCCAGCCTAAATAATCCTGATATTTAAAATCAGGCAATTCACGAGCCGCATCAAGTGCTGTTGGATAGTAATCCAATAACACTTGCTTAAATTTCTCTACACCCCACTCGTGCAAAATATGCTTGAAGCGAGAATGACGACGATTGTGGCGATCGCCATAGTCTCGTTGTAAGGAAACGATCGCCTTAATCACATCATAGATTTTAGCAACAGGGACAAAGCCAATGCTGTCAGCCATTCTGACAATGGTTGCATCATTATTATGGGCGCGTCCTAAACCACCCCCGACATAGACATTAAAGCCTTCTAGCTCTTTCTGAGCATTAGTAATCACCACCAACGCCAAATCGTTGGTATAAAGATCAACCGAGTTATCACCAGCAACGGCGATCGCAATCTTAAACTTGCGGGGCAAATACTGGACTCCATAGATCGGCTCGACTTCGCTGATATTGGTTTTCGCTGTCCCCGTCCCCTGACGATTTCTCGCTTCGGTTACTTCTGGAGCTTCGGAAGAAGTAACCGCCACTTCACCATCAAGCCAAATATCGTAATAAGCCCCAGCTTGTGGAGCAAGTAAATCCGCAATCTTAAAAGCGTATTCGCGAGCATACGTATACTCAGGCTTATTTTTAAAGGGAGCAGATGGAGCCATCACGTTACGATTTATGTCGCCACAAGCGCCTACCGTTGATCCCATGTTTCTAGTGATATCAGCAATGACCGTCTTCAGATTTTCCTTGAGAATCCCATGAATCTGAAAACCTTGCCTCGTTGTAGCTCTCAAAGTATGGTTGCCATACTTATTACATAGTTTATCCAAAGCCAAATACAACTGCCAAGGAATCACCCCACCTGGGCTACGGGTACGCAACATCATGCTGTATTGAGCTTCTTCGCCTTTAATCTTGTTCTTTTCAAAATCGCGTTCTTTTTGTTGATAGGAACCATGAAACTTCAGGATTTGAATGCCATCCTGACTGAAAAAAGGATTGCCATCATTTAGCTCGGTGTTGATAGGACCTCGCAAAAAGTTACTTTTTTGCTTAAGGACTTCAACCTTTGATACTTTTACAGGATTTGTCAAAGTGTTTGTCATGGTTCAACTATCGAAACTTCGTATATTTTTAGTTTTTTTGCCCCACTATTATACCCCGATAACCCCATCGGAATTAGGATGAACTTTACAAAAATAAAAAGGCGGCACATCGTGCCGCCTTTTTATTTGTTTTTCGTAATTAGGATAATAAAAGGCAGCGCAAAGGTTTACCTTTTATTTTGATCTTGAAAAAACTTATTCGCTTTCTTTACTAAAACCAGAATATGCTTCCATACCATGCTCAGAGATATCGAGACCCTTGAATTCTTCTTCAGCCTCGACACGAATACCACCAGTAATTAGGGAAATTGCGTACCAAGCGATAAAGCTAAAAGCAACAGTAAAACCACCAACGGAGGCAACACCAATCAATTGAGCTAAAAGTTGATCAAAGCCACCGCCGAAGAACAAACCAGCCTTAGGACCAGCATTAGCTTGTAAAATGTAGCCGCCGCCGATATCTGCTGTCTGACCAACTGCAAATAAACCAACAGCTAGAGAGCCCCAAATGCCACAAACAAGGTGAACTGAAGTAGCACCTACAGGGTCATCAATCTTCAGCTTGTCGAAGAAGCCAACTGCAAATACAACAATTGTGCCGCCGATCGCACCAATGATAATGGCACTAGGCAAGGTAATCCAAGCACAAGAAGCAGTTACAGAGACTAATCCAGCCAAGATACCGTTAACAATCATCGATAGGTCAGGCTTACCAAGATACAGCCAAGCCACAATAGTTGCAGCAATGCCACCTGCGGAAGCACCCATGTTAGTGGTCAAGGCAATATGAGAAATCAAACGACCGTCAGCTGCCATGGTAGAACCTGGGTTAAATCCGAACCAGCCTAACCATAGAATCAAACAACCTAAAGTTGCCAAACTCATACTATGTCCAGGAATAGCACGATTTTTGCCATCTTCGCTGTATCGACCAGCTCTAGCTCCTAATACTGCTGCACCAATCAGCGCAGCCCACCCACCACAAGAGTGAACAACGGTGGAGCCAGCAAAGTCATAGAAGCCAACTTTTGATAGCCAACCGCCACCCCAGATCCAATGTCCAGTAATTGGATAGGCAACAGCAACCAACACGAAGCTAAACAGCAAGAAGGCAAGAAACTTAATGCGCTCAGCTACTGCACCTGAGACGATCGTTGCGGCGGTTGCGGCAAACACCAATTGGAAGAAGAACTTAGCTTCTAGAGGAACGCCTGTCCAACTTAGTCCAGGAAAATCGCCTTTATAATCAGCAAGAGTTGCAGGGCTATTATCAGCACCACTCAAGAAAAATCCTTTCAAGCCAATAAAATTATTGCCGCCATTATCGCCATACATAAAACCAAAACCGATCGCCCAGTAAGCAATGGTCGCGATCGCAAATACGATTAAGTTTTTGGTGAGAATGTTAACCGCATTTTTGCGGCGACAAAATCCAGACTCCACCAGAGCGAAGCCTGCATTCATGAAAAATACTAGAAATGCAGCTATTACTACCCAAAGAGTATCTAATCCAACTTTGAGAGCAGCAACGTTTGCCTGAACCTTGTCAGCAGTTAGAGGCTCAGGAGTAGGGGTAGCAGTTTGAGCAGTGGCTGCATACACCCAAAAAACACCGATAATTGCCGCAAGGGGAATACAAGCAGTCCAGTTTACTGAACTCTTGAGTCTCCTCTTTTGATTTGACTTATAGACCAACACCTTTAAATTCTCCTCAGCGAAGTAACATACCAATGCAAATACTAAGAATGCAAGGATTAATTATGTTCATAACAACAGATTCAAGCACCTAGGTTTTGTGTAACTTTATACAGTTTTTATAAGCTGCTCTTATTTTTCATAAGGAATATCAGTTAAAAATTTCAGAGGCATAACTAAGCGATTGATTAGAGCGCAGTCTTATTGGGGTTTTAAGGTTTTCTAAGCCCATGTCAAAACCTTGATATTACATCTATAAAAAAAAGACGACGCAAAGCGCCGTCCATGATATTGAGTCTGAGATTATTTTGAGATTTTAACCATCAGTTGAACTTTGACTGATAAATACACCAGAGCCAAACTCGCTACCATAACCCTCTTCACCATGAACAGGTAAGTCAATACCTTGCTCTTCGATGGAAGTGGCAACTCTCAAGTCCATAAATAGTTTTAGGACTTGCAGAATAATAAATGTGGCGATCCCAGCAAATACATAGGTAAAAGCAACACCTTCAAACTGTTTCCAAATCAGGATAGGATTGCCATCCACAAGCCCAAGGCTAGCTTCTCCTCCAAAGGCAACTTTGGTTGCAAATACGCCCGTTAGCATTGCGCCAACAGTTCCACCAACACCATGAACTGAGAAGGTATCGAGGGAGTCATCAAATTTGAATTTCGCACGCAGGCTAACAGCGATAAAACAACAGACTGCGGTGATTGAGCCAATCAAAATCGCCCCAATTGGTGTAACAAAACCTGCGGCAGGAGTGATCCCAACAAGTCCCGCTAAGAATCCGCTAGCAATACCAACCGCAGTTGGCTTACCACGCAACACCCATTCAACCAATAGCCAAGTTAAACCACCAGACGAAGTTGAAACTGTAGTTGCTACAAATGCAACCGCAGCGAGCGGGCCCGCAGCGAGGGCGCTACCAGCATTAAATCCAAACCAGCCAAACCATAACAATCCGATGCCCAATAGCACATAAGGAACGTTATGAGGAGTGTGAGGTCTAGTTGCAAAATCTTTGCGAGATCCAACCACCAAAACAGCTACTACAGCGGCAACACCAGAACTGATATGCACAACCGTACCACCAGCAAAGTCTAAAGCTCCAAGCTCTTGTAAGAAACCACGTCCCCATACCATGTGAGCAAGAGGAGAGTAAACAAAGCTAGACCAAAGTAGGATAAACCAGAAATAAGCTTTGAAGCTCATGCGCTCAACGATCGCACCAGAAATCAGAGCTGGTGTGATGATCGCAAACATCATCTGGTAAACCATGAATACCGCGTGAGGGATCGTACCCGCGTAGCCAACAGGATCGGGCGCATCAAATTTGACCCCATTGAGGAATACCCAATCAAGCCCGCCAATAAATTTTTCAATCCCTTGACCAAACTCAGGAGCCTTTATTGCTACATCAAAAGCTAGGCTATAGCCCCACAAAACCCAAGTAACACCAACAACAGCCATGAGCAATAAGCTCATCATCATTGTGTTCAGAACGTTGCGGGTTCTGACTAAACCGCCGTAAAAAAAGGCAAGCCCAGGAGTCATCAGCAATACAAGAGCAGCCGCTACCAACATAAATGCAGTATCACCTGAGTTAATTGGCGAAGCCGCTGGTGCTGGTGCAAGAAGCTTGTCGAGTGCTTCCTTTTGCTCTTTGCTTAGAGTTACAACGTCTCCACTTGCTGGAGCGGATGTCGGGGACGGAGCAACACTGGGAGAAGGACTCGCTGTAGCCGCAGGAGAAGTTGTTTCAGTCGGGCTTGCAGTTGGAGAAGGAGAAGTAGTTGCTTGCGCCCAAGTCTGACCCGTGAAAGGAAAACTCACCAACCACAAGACTAGCAACGAACTCAGTAGAAATTTTTTGATCACAGACGCTATCCTTTCACAATTTTTTCTTGTCATCAGAATAAGGCGAAATGAGTTGAGATAAGTGCTGCTTTAAATAGCGACTCAATAACTGAAAGGCTAAAAAATTGCAACACTTATAACCTCATTTTGATGGTTACCATAGAGAAATTATTCAAAGATGATTTCATCAATTTATAAGACATCAATTTGTATTAGAAATCACATTTGTGACTGTTGAGGCTTTAATGTCTAATAATTTTCCTTGAAAATCATCAATGCAAAGGTAAAATACGAAATTTAATGGTGGTGGTTTAGAGTTAGATCAGGATTTAGATTTAAGCATTAATGCTCAACCCGAAAGGGTTAATTCACTAACATTTCGCTAACTTGATCACATGCTTAAAAGCTCATGTGCTAGAGTTGGGATAATTTTAGATGTATTCCTCACACACCTCACTTTTCAGGAAGTTGACATGGCAAAAGGCGGATTTGTACTTGGTACAACAGCAGCATTAGCTGCGGCTGTGGCAGTTGTTGGTTTTCAGCTAGCAAACCCTAGCATCGCCGCATTTCGAGATAGCCCCAAAGAAATAGTTGATGAAGCTTGGCAGCTTATCAATCGCGAATATGTTGATGGGGCATTCAATAAAGTTGACTGGCGGCAAGTCAGACGACAATATGTTGAAAATCGCGATTATTCTTCTAAAGCTGAGGCTTATCGCTCAGTTAGGGAAATGCTTAAGCTACTGGACGATCCATATACTCGCTTTATGGATCCTGAGCAGTTTAAGAGTATGCAAATTGATACTTCGGGGGAACTCACAGGGGTTGGTATTCAGCTTGGGATGGATGATGCAACCAAACAACTAACTGTTGTTGCCCCAATTGAAGATTCACCAGCATCTCGTGCTGGCGTTTTGACCAAAGACATCATTACTTCGATCGCGAATAAATCAACCGATGGCATGGATATCAACCAAGCCGTTGCCCTAATCCGTGGACCTGCTGGTACAAAGGTTAAATTGGGAATCAAGCGTGGCGATAAGCAGTTTGACATTGAGTTAGAACGTGCCAAGATTGAGATCCATCCAGTCAAAGCTGAGCTTCGTGATACCAATATCGGCAAGGTTGGCTACATCAGCTTGCGTCAGTTCAATGCCAACGCAGCAAGCGACATGCGTAAAGCGATCCAAGACCATGTCAGTAAAGGCGCGGTTGGATTTGTATTAGATTTGCGATCAAACCCTGGTGGATTGCTATATTCCAGCGCTGAAATTGCTCGGATGTGGCTCGACAATGCCACCATTGTTTCCACAATTGATCGTAAGGGCGAAAGTGAGCGCCTAACTGCTAACCGTCAAGCTATCACCAATAAACCTCTCGTAGTTTTAGTTGATGGTGGTTCGGCAAGTGCTAGTGAGATCCTGTCTGGGGCTTTGCAAGATAACAAACGGGCGGTTATTGTCGGAACTAAAACTTTTGGTAAGGGACTAGTCCAGTCAGTGCACTCCCTGAGTGATGGTTCGGGCATGGCAGTAACGATCGCTAAGTACTACACCCCCAGCGGACGCGATATCAATCATTTGGGTATCATTCCTGACCGTGTAGTTGAGCTAACCAAAGAAGATCTTGAAAAGCTGAATAAAAATCGCGATCTAGTTGGTACAACCTCTGACCCACAGTTTGCCAAAGCGATCGATATTTTATCGACTGAGCTTAAAAGTGTAAGCTCTCGCTAGAGCTGGGAAAGAGACGCTTAGCTTCTCTTTTTTACATAAAAAAGGCGGACTTTGTCCGCCTTTTTTTACTAGGAATCCATATGGCGTGTTAGTACTGCTTCCATTGTGCTTTCAATATTTTGCCCTGCAATAATGCCACTAGCCAAAGAGTAAATATTACTATCCCGACGATAAAGAGTCTGAAAACCTGTCCGCATTTTTCTGTCCCCCATTACCCAATAACGTTGGACAATGGAATCTGGCCCAATTATGCCTTCCCCTTCAACTTTACCCAGAGAGCTGTCATCAACAACAAACGTAAAACGTCGCTCGTCTGAATCAATCCTGCCTTTGTAAGCCATCGTTAATTCTTCGCGATCTGTGTTGGGAAAAGTCAGCTTCGTAACCATTGTGAACCAAAAGTTATCCCTTGACCAGCCTACCAAAGTTCTACCCTTGACTTGAATTGGCATCGAATCTCTATCTATCCAATTGCCTTCGATAGTCCATTTACCAGGTTGCACTAAAAAGGTATGCGCCACAATTTTTGTCGCTCTGTTTTGTTGCTCAGCAGATTCAGTCTTAATTATATAGCGTTATTACCAATCGACATATGATCCCAAAAGCTAGGTTAGCGCTTTGCTACTGATCTTGCTCAATTTACTAAACCCGATCGCAAAGCTACAACTGCTGCTTGTACGCGATCGTCAACAGATAATTTGTTCATGATGCCCCGCACATGAGTTTTAATCGTATTGGGGCTGAGGTAGAGTACTTTGGCAATTTCGGGATTACTTTTGCCTTCAACAATTAATTTCAACACCTCTAATTCTCGTTGCGATAGATGTGAAGTATTTTCAGGTTGTGTTGGTGGCTTGAGATGATCCATTACTTTGCGAGCAACTTGAGGATCAAGATAAGTAGCGCCATCCATAGCGGCGGCAAAAGCTGCTAAAAGACTTTCGGTAGAAGTACCTTTAACACAGTAGGCATCGGCTCCACTCGATAGAGCCGCAATAATTTCTGTATCATCTGTATGGGAGCTAAGCATCACAATATGAACATTAGGTGATGCTGCCTTAATTTTTTGGGTTGCCGAAATTCCATCAAGTCTTGGCATCCCAATGTCCATCACGATAATATCAGGACGTAGTTCCTGAGCCATTTTTACACCGATATAACCATCTTCTGCGATGCCTATTACAATGACATTTGGCTGTTGAGAGAGGGATTGCTCTAATCCGAGTTGGATAAGTGGATCGTCTTCAACAATTAGGACTTTTAAAGGTTTCGATGTTGTGGCAACAGTCATAATTCTAAATTTCTCTAAATTTAGTTTGATTGACTTGATTATATACTGATGTTACGTGGGACGTAGATGATTAATCTCTTGCTGCTAGCGTGGCAGGGCAACCACGGGGGGATTGCCCCTACCTTAACAATATAGGTGCTGTAGGGGCTACGTCCCCGTGCCAGCCCTAAACTTCTACTATCGCAGGAATTTCTTCCTCGTAACATCGAAAATGATTGCGATAATTTAAAATTACTAGGGAATATAGAATGAGTGCTATCAATTTGGAGAAAATCGATCAACTAATTAGTGAAGGATATATCACCAAACGCCCTCATTCTAGCGGTGATCTATTTATCTATAACTACACTGCCAAAGCTCAGTACGATCTCCTATGGACTCCTGAAACCATTCAATGTCGGGGTTTAATTCTTGATCGTGATGGTGCGATCGCGGCTCGCCCTTTATCAAAATTTTTTAATCTCCAAGAACATAAAGAAGCTATTCCCTCAGAACCTTTTGATGTTTATGAAAAGCTGGATGGTTCTCTAGGGATCTTGTATTGGTATCAAGATCAGCCTTATATAGCTTCTAGAGGCAGTTTTAACTCTGATCAAGCCATTAAAGCTAATCAAATCTTGACATCAATTTATTCCGAAGCAATTCCATTACTAGATCGATCGCTAACCTATTTATTTGAGATTGTCTATCCCACAAATCGGATTGTTGTCGATTATGGAGAGTTTGAAGGTTTAGTATTATTGGCAGTAATTGAAACAGAATCGGGAATAGAACATGCAATTGAATCCTTCACACATTTGGGGTTCCCGATCGCTAAAAAATATGATGGATTAAAAGATTTAGAAGCGATTACTAATCTCAATGAGCAGAATCAAGAGGGCTTTGTAATTCGCTTTGCAAGTGGATTGAGGCTTAAATTTAAGTTTGCTGATTATGTGAAATTGCATCGTGTACTTACTCAAGTTACTAGCAAAGTGATTTGGGAAATGTTGCGTGATCAAACTCCCTTTGAGGATATCTTAGAGCGGGTTCCCGATGAGTTTTACAGTTGGGTAAAAGAAACTAAGTCTAATCTGATTGCGCAATATCAACAAATTGAAGATACTGCCAAGATTGACTTTGAGCGGATTATCGCTGTTGTCGATCGCAGCGATCGCAAAGAAATGGCAAAACATATCTTAACTTGCCAAAATCACACGATCTTATTCTCTCTTCTAGATGGAAAAGATTACAGTGACTATATTTGGCGAAGTATTAAACCCGCCCATGAAAAGCCTTTTATGGATAATGATGAGAGTTAAAATCATTGCGGCGGGCTTCGCCCGCCGCAATGATTTTTTATTTTACAACTTGAAGTTTGTTGACTCTCAATGTAAATTTACCGCCACTACTTCCGCCAAATGAGGAAACTCTCACAATGTAATTTCCTGATTGACGCACTTTAAAAAAGATGAGGGAATTGGTATTGTCACCAACAGAATCATCATTTTCGGCAACAACTTCGCCAGCACTATCTAACAGACTCAAGACTGTATCAAAGCCTCCAGAATTTACCGAAATTTCCAAGCGTTCATCTTTTTGGACAGTGATTGCATAGTCACGAGCAAATCCTTTCTGCCCTGTGGGAATATCTTTGTCGGTGAGAATATCGCTAACATCTACACCACTAGTGATCGCGGTTGGCTTGTAGAGGGAGGTACGCACCTGAGCTAACGAAACAGGCGCAAAACTAGCTAAACCGATCGCGATCGCACCTACACCTACAACAAATTTCGATAAAATCAAAGCTAAACTTTTTATAAGAAACTCGCCTTGCGAGGTTCCAACAGAAAGTTTAGTGCTTCGATTGTTCATGGCTTGCTGTAGGTGTTCAGGAGGATGGTAGTCAAACAAAATTAGATGCTTCACGAAACTTCTTTTAATTCAGCGAATTTCAATTGTAACTGAGTAGATTCTATTGTGGGATTAGCTGAACTATTAGGAAATGGGATCTCTTTGATTGATGGAGTTTTGATAGTTGGCACAATTTGGATTTTGCCATAAAACTCAGCTTGAAACAATTCCACTTTTGATTGTGAAGACATTAGTAATAAGCCCCAAAATACGCCTACACGATCGTTAAATACTGCTGCCAAGTCAGATATCTCTATCTCTTCGTCGGGATGGAGTAAAAAATAGCGCTCAATTTCTTCTACCATTTCCGATAAATTTTCTTTATGAGCTAGCTGGGCGATCGCTTTCATGGCTGCTTTGCGGGCAACTTTGCCTTGACTAGGACGCTTGGCGGGCTTACTGGTCTTACGATCAACTACTTCTGCGATCGCCTCGATCTGGGCAATTAACTCTTCTAGAGTGATCCGTCTTGCTTTTGGAGGCAAAGCCACAGGCAATCGTCGCAACCGTTTATCAAAGTCCGTTGGTAACCGCAATGCATCAGCGACCATCTCAGATTCTTCCCCAATTTCATCATCGGCGGCTTCTTGTTCATAGACAGCTTGACTGTCCGATAATGAGTTGGCTTTGAGCAATACCAGCATTGATGCGTAGAGCATCGCCTGACCCGAATCATATAAATCGCGACGATCGCTAACAATTAACCGCGACAAAAAGCGATCGACGACATCGATCACCTGCACATCCCAAGGATCAATCTCGCCTCGTTCTGCAAGATCGATCAGGAGGGCTATGGCATCTTTGGTAACTGATTCTGCGATCGATAAGGTCATGGAGCTTACGAGAAGCGGATGTTTAAAAATATCATCGATTGCGGTGAAATAGTCATAAAATCTGATTTGAATGAAATAAAAGGCGCAAATGCGCCCTTTATTTTAGTTTTTAGACTTGTCTTCGTCGATCTCAACATCGATTGCTGAGGCAGAAACCAAGCGCTTGCGCTCCTCAATCTCAACGCTTAAATTCTGGACAGTTTCTTGCAAATTCTGGATCTGAACATTTTTATTCCGCATGTCAATAGATTTTTGTAATCCAGACCAGACGCTAAATATCCAAGCTAAAACTGCGCCTAAGCCCATCGCCAAGATCAGTTCGACCGAGATTGGGGCAGCAACTTTAATCTGAGGGATGATTTGAATGGAGGCTGGGGAAGTATTTTGCAAGGAAAACAATACTAATGCAAGAGCAACGGTAAAAAAGACAACAAAATTAAGCTGGCGCACAGTAGTTAGACCTCGTTTCTAAATTCTTAGCTAATGGTTTATCAAACATTGCTCATAATGTCTACAGTAAAAAGGAGAGTGGCGCAAAGCATCCACTCTCCTTTTTACTTGTAAGACCAAAACACAAAGTGGCGCAGCCATTTTGTGTTTTTAAAACCCTTACAGGGTTTGGTTTTTAATTCACAGAAGTGTTGTCACACTTTTGTGAATTGGTATAAAAATGAGCTTCACTAATTTAAGCTTTGATCGCAGTTTTACGAACACCTGATATTTTGGAATTATTGTGCTTAATCTCTTCTTCGGTCAGAGGCACAATATCAATGTGATTAAATAAGGTTGTGACGAAGGTGAATAGTAAAAAAGGTAGAGAGGTTACAACGATCAAACCTACTGCGCCAAAGGAATAAATTGGCTTACTCATTAGCGAAAGTGCTGATGCTAGAGCCAGAAAAATTACACCTAACCAGACAATTACCTGCCCCAAAATATCGCTGAGGGTAAGGGTACAAACAAAGCGGTATTTACCAATGTTATTCATCATAATTAGACCTATCAGGATATTTTTTTAAAGTTTTTTAATTAATTTATTTTGTTAGGGTTCTGCAATTTAATAAAGAACCATTTTTTTTATGGCGCGTCTTGCCGCGCCATAAAAAAAATGGTTCTTTATTTGAATGTTAGATCCTTAGCTCTCAGTATACGAACCGTACTTAAATTTTAGGGTTACGTTTTATTGAGAAAGCTAACCTAATCCCCTATTAATTCACCAAAATTGAGAAGGTTTGCTTAGCAAACCTTCTCAATTTTGGTGAATTAATTTATGTGGGATGAAATTGCGATCGCTATTTCACAAGCAACGGGAGAGAGTTTTACCTGCGATCGCCGCCAAGCGCAGTCTGGCGGCTGCATCAATCAAACAACTCGAATATCCGATGGTCAGCGCCAATTTTTTGTAAAGTCTAATACCGCTAACTGTTTCGATATGTTTGTTGCTGAAGCGATCGCTCTAAAGCAAATGTATGCAACCAATACAATCCGCGTACCACAGCCGATCTGCTGGGGGTTAACCAGTGATGCGGCTTATTTGGTGATGGAAAATCTCGAATTAGGCGGTAGACAAGACTGGGAAGCAATGGGTCGCAATCTGGCTGCAATGCATCGCGTCAAGAGCGATCGCGGATTTGGTTGGGATCAAAATAATGTGATCGGCTCAACGCCACAGATTAATAATTGGACAAATAGTTGGCTAGATTTTTGGATCGAATATCGGCTTGCATTTCAGTTCAGTTTGGCAAGACGAAAAGGTTGGCAATCCAATATTCCTGAAGAAAAAATTTATAAGTCCTTGTCAAGATTTTTTGATGATTACCAACCACAGCCTTCAATGGTACATGGGGATCTTTGGGGCGGAAATGCTGCATTTGTGGATGGCGAACCCGTAATTTTTGATCCTGCTCTATATTTTGGCGATCGCGAAGTTGATCTGGCGATGACCGAATTGTTTAGTGGATTCCCATCGCAGTTTTATCGAGCTTATCAAGCTGCATATCCACTAGATTTAGGCTATCAACAACGTAAAACTCTTTACAATCTCTATCACATTCTCAATCATTTCAATCTCTTCGGTGGCGGCTATGGCTCTCAAGCTAATCGCATGATTGAGACTATTTGCAAATAAAAAGGGCGCTTTAAGGGGATGTGCAATAATAAAGTCCCTGTAAGGGCAGGTTTAGCCACAAGTCAAGGGTTTAACAATAGATTTATTGCAAAACCTGCCCCTACGCATAGGTTTTCTCTTGAAAATCGCCTAAGTTGTTGTTGCTTGCTCGCTTTCGATTAAAGGTGATCGCAAGCATAGATAAATTAAGGCTCCAACTAGTGGGATGAGGGCAATAAATGAAAAAAAGCGATCATCAGTCATGCCGCGCCTATCCATATCGTCACTAAGCAACCAAGGGAACATCAGCGACAACATACAAAAATCTAAACTCATCACATGGATAAATCGGCTAGTTTGCCATTGCTGGATAAAATCAGCCCAATTACCATTAGCGAATCCGTACAGCACAAAATAAATAGCGATCGCGCTAATCCCAATCCCAGCAAAGCGTGAATCTAAAATCTTCACATTCCAGCTTTTTTTACCGACAAATGTAGGATTTGGCTCTCGCAAAGCAAAATAAGGCAACAGTGCGAATGCACCTAAAAAGAATGAAAGTCCTGCAAACGGCCAAGCTGGTATTTTCTGTCCTTGTCCATCGCTAGCCAGCATACAAGCATAAATGCAAGGAAAAACACCCATCAAATTAAAAAGTGCCACAATATAAGCATTAGTACCTTGCCAATCACCTGCAATCAGTTTCTGGATCAGGGTTATGGTGTCAGGGCGATCGGGTGGAGCAAAAATGAATGCATAAACCACAAATAAAATCCAAATTAACCAGAATCCAAGATTATTAGGCATAGATAATTATTCAAAAAGCTAAGAAAACGATGATAGTACAATAGTCAGCATAGATCTGCGATGCTGAGAACAAGCATCCTCTTTACTAACTTTATCAAATCAGGCTATGGACGATCGCACAGAAATATTACGTCAGCTAATGAAGCAAGTTGGTATATCTAGCTTTCAAATACTAGGCGAGCGCACGAACCTATCAAGGCGAGCAATTGATACGCTGCGTAAGAGGGATGCGGCAAATTTAAAATATGCCGATTTAGCGAAGTTAGCGGAAGTACTCCAAATTGAAGTAACAGAGGTAATTGCTAAATTTATCAGTAATACAAGCAATCCAGAATCTCCAAGTTTAGCGATCGCAGCCTTGCGCGAAGAATATCAACGATTGCAGCAAAAACTTGAGCAGCAAAAATTTGAATTGCGATCGCAGTTTGAGCGAGAAACTATTCAACAATTGGAATCTCTAATTTTGCAATTACCATCAGCGGCTCATGCTGCTCAGCAAAACCCAAATATGCTAGCAAAAAATATTTTGCCTCTATTACGTCCTTTGGATGCGCTTTTGCAAAAATGGGGAATTAGTGCGATCGGTTCTGTTGGAAACGAAGTTACTTACGATTCACAGAAACATCAATTAATGGAAGGAAGTCATGAGATCAAAGAAGGAGATACTGCGATCGTGCGATATGTTGGTTATATGCAAGGCGAAAAGTTGTTGTATCGGGCTAGGGTTTCTATCGCAATTTAAAGCATTTTGTGCTTAAACCCAAACCAAGAAATTTTTTAAAAAATTTCTTGTGGTTACCTTGATCGAAAATTGCTGTAAAGAATAATAATATGCCAATCTCTATTGCTTTCATTGCCCATGACACCCAAAAAGCAGACATAGTTGCTTTAGCGCAAAAGCACCAAGCCACACTGTCTCGCTATAATTCTATTGCAACAGCCAATACGGGGAAACAGATTCAAGCCGCGACTGGTCTTCCGATTGAGCTAATGCGATCGCAGCACGACGGTGGGGATATTGAAATTGCTGCTCGTGTCATTGCGGGAGAAGTTGCTGGTGTCATTTGGCTCTTCGATCCCGATCATACTCAACTGCTTGGCTCTAATTTTCTACCTTTGTTGCGGATATGCAAAATCTATAACGTTCCTCTAGCTACTAACATAGCAACAGCAGATGCTGTACTGCAATCGCTAGGTAAGCGCCTTGTCGCCCATCTGATCTTTAATCCAGTGGCAGGACAAGGAAATCCCGATTGGGATCTTGCCATGATTCGTCAAACTTTGGAGCCTCAGATTCAACTGAAGGTGATTTTCACAAAGCCCGATGTTAATCCTGCTGACCAAGCAAAAGCTGCGATCGCGGCAATTCAGGAACGTAAATCGACATCCCCTGACACAGATTTCATCATTGCATCTGGTGGCGATGGCACAATTTCCGCTGTTGCAAATGCTTTGATTGGTACAGGTATTCCCCTTGGTATTATCCCCAGAGGCACTGCCAATGCATTCTCTGTCGCATTAGGAATTCCGACAGAACTAAAGCCAGCTTGTGAGAACATTCTCACGGGCAATACTTGCATTGTCGATGCGGCTCGCTGTAATGATTTTCCGATGATTTTACTTGCTGGTATTGGATTTGAAGCAGAAACTGTCGAACGGGCTGATCGAGACATGAAGAATCTTTTGGGAGCTTTTGCTTATCTGATCGCGGGGGCACAGCAACTTTTAGAACAGAAGCTCTTTGCCGTCGAAGTTGAGATTGATGACTCAATCACTCAATTTCACTGTGGGGCGATGACTATTGCTAATGCAGCACCTCCGACTTCAGTTTTAGCTCAAGGATTTGGAGAAGTAATTCCCAACGATGGGTTACTTGACGTGACAATCGCCATTTCCAAGAATGAAAGTCTCAACCTTTCTGATCGCCTATTAGCGATCGATGTAATCGGCAAGCTATTTACTTCTGCATTAGCCAAAACTCCCATTGAGAACGAAGTCTTGGTCTGCTTCAGAACGAATAAAATTAAGGTTACGGCAACTCCACCCCAAAAAGTGGTAGTGGATGGCGAGATCATTGGGACAACTCCAGTGGAAATAGTATGCATCCCAGACGGATTGACACTTTTTGCTCCATTGGTTAACAACCTGATTCCAGTGAGAAAAGCATCTAAATTAAGTAGCTAGGCAAAATAGAAACACTAATGCTCCCAGAAGGCAAATCGCCCGCTTAGCGGGCGATTTGCCTTCTGGGAGCTTATATAACTGTATTAACTCTAACCCCAAAGAGAGTTGTGGCACGAAGTGCCGCAACTCTCTTTGGGGTTTTGGCTTTGTCCTAATGTCGCTGACTATAGCTATAGATCCACAATTCTAAATATTTTGTAGGTACTTGCGAAAATTAACTTGCTAGGACGTTAAGGAAATGCCAAAATATTGAAGTTAGTACTGGCTGAAATGACTATGCTCGGTAAAACCCTGACTGGGCGCTATAAAATCGTCAAACAACTTGGGGGCGGCGGCTTTAGCCAAACCTTTATTGCCGAAGATGGATATCTGCCCGATCGCCCTACCTGTGTGATCAAGCAACTTAAGCCTGCCTCATCGCAAGCAGATATTTTAAAAATCTCCCGTGAACTATTCGATAACGAGGCAAAGATACTTTATCGATTAGGCAGACATGAATGCATTCCCAGTTTGTTAGCGCACTTTGAAGAAGACGAAGAATTTTTTCTGGCACAGGAATTGATTGAAGGTGATGTATTAACTCAAGAAATTAAGCGTGGTGAATGTTTGGGAGAGCAGTACACGATTGATTTTCTCACAGATATTTTGCACACCCTCGATTTTGTACATCGCCAGCAAGTAATTCATCGCGATATTAAGCCTAGCAATTTGATTCGTCGCACTAGTGACAAAAAAATTGTCTTGATTGATTTTGGTGCAGTCAAAGAAGTTAGCACTCAGCCAATTAGTCAGTTAGGTCATACTTCAAGCTTGGTGATTGGCTCACCTGGATACATGCCGAATGAGCAATATAGCGGCAAGACCATGTTTGCAAGTGACATCTATGCGATCGGGGTGATTGCTATCCAAGCCCTAACGGGAATATTGCCAAACCAAATTCCTGAAGATCCCATTACCAGTGAGTTTTGCTGGCGCGATCACACTAAAGTTACTGCAACATTGGCAGATGTGATTGATAAAATGGTGCGTTTTGATTTTCGTCAACGCTATCAATCAGCCAAAGAAGTCTTGGACGCACTGCAAATTTTATTAATGCAATCTCAAGCTCAGACTATTTTGAGCGAGCTTAAACCGCTAGGAATTGGCAATTTGACCCCGATTGCTAATCCTCCTGAGTTGGCTACTAAGAGCCATAAGGAAATGCTTATCGATGAAGTCTCAGATGACCTTGAGATGAGTGAAGACCCAGTACGAGCAAAGAAACTGGTATGCCTTGTATGTACTGGTATTTTAGAAAACGATCTCAATCGTTTAAACAACTTCAGTTTTGTGGAATTGCTTGAAGATTTATATCAACAATATCCAACTATTGAAGCCTTGAAAGAGAACTTGGTTAAGTCCGTAAAAACTATCTCTGTTCAAAAACAGCGCCAATATTTGATTGTTGCCAAAATAGTTTTTAATGCGGCTTCAAAATTTTATCAGCAATCACCAGTATCTGTTATCGCTGAACCGATAAGTTACTCTCAATTCAATTCAAATCCTCAAATATTTAGTCAGCCACCTGCCTATTTAGCAAATCATCTAGTAATTAATGCAGGTTCAGCGCAACTAATTGCTCCTTTCGATACTTCTCAAAATGGATTAGTAAAAGACCTCCTAAACGAATCTTTGGTTGCAGAATTGCCGTCGGAGCAGCAGTCTGGTTTAACTGAAGATAAATTATTACTGTTCGACGACCCTTATCTAGACGATAACTCTGATATTTATGCATGGGTAGCTCATAACATTGATACAGATGCTCAACAAATGCGTCTAAAAAAGCTTTTGTTTTATACCTATCAAGATGTTTGGGAAAGCGATCTGCGTCAACTAAACAGTATTGACTGGGCAAGTCTATTAAGAGAACTAGTCTCATTTATGCCCACTTTTCTGCAATTGCAAGCTTTACTGCAAGAAGCAGTTCAAAGAGTTTCAAAACCTGCTGAATATGTTGCGATCGGCAATTTGCTACTCACTAAGTTAGAACCCCTTTATCCCGATCGCAATGATGCAAATAATCTAGAAGCGATCGCGCCACCGATCGCTCCAATTATCAATCAATATAGCCTTCCCTTAAACAATCAAGGTCGCAGCAAAATTCCTTTTGATCCACGCATTGCCATCGATTTATTTGATTTGCGATTAGAACTAATGCGATTTACAAGTTCTATGCGTGCAAAAATTTTACTGTTTTCGGTACTTTACTATCCCTTTGATCCCGATCTCGATAATTGGCATGACTTGGGATCGCATCGTCTAGATGGATTGCTACGGCAATTATTTTATGCCTATCCTTCCTTTGAAAAAGCCGAAAAATCTATCTGGCAAATAGCGCGATCGCTAAGTGAACCCAGTGCCTACGATCAAGCTGCTAGTTACATTCTCCAGGTGGTCAAGACTCTATACGATCAGCTTGATGCTAAATCAATGATGCATCCTGTCGAAGGAAATCAAGACCCATCCGAAAATACTGACTTTACACAACCAAGTTCTCTCTCTCGCAGCAATGATGATGACACCTGTCAGTTTGCTTGACATTTTTTATCTACCGCTAAGCCCCTAAGAGAATGGCATAGCTATACAGATTTGCAAAAATCTATAGCTGTCGCCAAGTTTACTAGGAAATAAAACCCAAGAATTGATTAGCGGCGCAAAGCGCCGCAAATCAATAATTAATAAAGGCGGAGCGAAGCTCCGCCTTTATTAATTATTGATTTGTCCTAGCTATCTCTTATACCAATTCACAAAAGTGTGACAACACTTCTGTGAGTTAAAAACCAAACCCTGTAAGGGTTATAAAAACACAAAGTGGCTACGCCACTTTGTGTTTTGGTATTACATTGCTATATATCAGTTTTGCAGCTTTTTCTCTAATTTTTGACTAGCTTGAGATAGGGAGAAACAGAACATCCAATAGATTAAGGCGACAAATAGATAAACTTCAGCGTAGCGACCGATAAACTCTGGCTGCGATAAGACAGTGCGGGAAACTCCCATCAAATCTACTAGACCGACGATCGCAACCAGTGAAGTATCTTTAAATAAACCAATGAATTGACCAACGATCGCAGGGATCGAAGCTTTGAGAGCTTGAGGTAGAACAATTAAAGTGATCGTTAAGGGGATATTCAATCCCAATGCTCTAGCAGCTTCCGCTTGCCCCTTAGGAAGTGACTGCAAGCCACCACGCACATTTTCGGCAAGATAAGCCGCGCTGAAAAACACAAAAGCCGCGATCGCCCTCAAAACGCGATCGATTTCTAAACCTGCGGGTAAAAACAGAGGCAGCATAACTTGCGCCATAAACAGAATGCCAATTAGTGGCAGTCCTCGTACAACTTCAATATAGAAGACACAAAACCATTTGATTAAAGGCAATGTACTCTGTCTTCCTAATGCAAGTAAAACTCCTAATGGGAAAGAAAAAACAATCCCTGAGATTGCCACAATCAGAGTCAAAACTAGTCCATTCCAAGCATTGACATCAACAGCAGTTAGTCCCAGATTGCCCCCAATCAGCCATATAGAAATTGGCAAAGATAAAAGCCATGCGATCGCCAAAACCAAGGAACTTGATTCAAATCGTTTGGATTGTTGACCGATCACAAAACCAAGGGCGATCGCACCGCTAATTGCTAGAGTCAAAATTTTCGATATGCCATCTACAGGCAGTAAGATTGCAAGGGCAACTGATAACGAACTAATGCCGATCGCTACTGTGCGACTAAATCTGCCCCATAGTCCCCAAGAGATTCCTGCGAGACTTCCTGCGATCGCTAAAACACCCCATAATCGCCAAAACTCTTCTACAGGATAAAGTCCTACTAAAAACAGTCGCAAATTACTGCTCACCACCGACCATTGAGCTTGAGTCGTTGCCCAAAGCCAGACATTGCTTACAAACAGATAAAGCAAATAAAGGCAAGCAACTGTTAGTAAGCTATTAAACCAACTACTAAATAGATTTATTTTTGCCCATTGCCAAGGGCTTTGAGATCTTAGTGGTGGTATTGCAACTGGATTTTGCGTCATAGGGCGGCATCTATAAAAGAGCTTAAATGAACTTAAGGACGACATGATTTACATATCGTCCTTAAGATTATGCACTTTTATCACAAAAAAGAAGAGAGGCGATTTGCGCCTCTCTTCTTTTTATTTAGAATTCTCAGAAGCAGGATCGCCCTTGTAAGGCTGCTCACCTGTGGCAGGGAAATCGTCTTTACTTGGGGTGAAAATTTTGGCGATCGCATCGCTCACATATTCCACCATATTCGTTAGTTTCTTTACAAGACCGTTCATACTGATCACCCTCAAAGGAATCTCTAGAGAACTTGACTTAGGATTTAATTCAGGTTTTTCCTGACTTGTGTATATTTTAATACCAAATATTGTTAGCGATCGCTGATTTTAATCTGGCTTAACAATTGTTTGAGTTTCGACACAGGTTTTTAAAAACACAAAATGGCTACGCCACTTTGTGTTTTGGTATTAGAGCGTGTTTGAGAAGTCTCCTTGCTTGCATAAATTTCTGCTTTTACCCCCATTAATCCTTGTAAAGAGGGAGTTAGAGGAGGTAAAAAAACTTCTCAAACACGCTCTTAATCTAATGGCAAAGAAGGGGTGCTATTGCTAGCTTCTTCGATGTCAATTGATTCAATGCTTTGTAGTTGTTTAGAAATTTGCATTTCCAGACTGCGTAGGGGGGCTTGGCTATTGCTCCGCTTCCCTCTCGACTCTAATATGATCCGCTTCCCAGTTAAGAAGTTCCGACTATCAGTAATTTTATTGCCATTAACTCGATCATAAGAATTGATGTCTTCGCCAATACAAACTAACTCTTGAGAATTCCGATCAATCCAAAAACGATGAATGGTCTGCATGGCTTCCCGACTACCGCGCAATTGATATAGAACTAAAATTCCATCATTAATTTCAACTCTGATATGTGAGCCATTTTCTGTCCCCATTACTCCGCCACAGCTCGCACAAAGCAATATTTTAGATGCATAAGCAAGCTTTTGCCAACCTGATAGAGTTGAGAGTAAAACCTGTAGCGATCGCTTTCTATTTGTATCAGTCCCCGATTGAATGAGTTTTAAGACCATATCGGACTGCCCATCGCCATTCAAATCACCTAGAGTCTGCTGCTCTACGATCCAGCCGTCAGGAATTAATCCCTGATAGCTTGCGATCGCAGCTTCTGTTTGCTCTGGCGACTTTTGCTCAATCCACCAATTTCTCAGCAACCTGTTTCGCCCTGCTGTAACGACATATAGCAGATCTCCATTTTGATTGACAAACACATATCGGCAAGGCGCTTCACCCGTACCAGAGCAATCCTCAATTTCTATATATCCGCGATCGAATATTGCTTTAACTACAGTACTTCTCAAGTTGCTCTTAACATTTGGATTAGGGTTCCAACCTTGTTCAATGATGACTTGACGCGCTTCGCCATAGATCATTCCTTTTCGGAGTGGTAAATCTTGAGATTTATTGGTCGAGCTTGCAAGGATAACTTGAGGCTTTTCTGTACTTTTACTATTGATGCGATCGCCTTCAGTTGAAATCGCAGGACTCGAATAGCCAATTACGGCTAATCCAATGAAACCAGTAAGAATACTTGTTGCGATCGCAGAGGGATCGTAATCAAATCTCCAATTTTTCATGCTGCTAAACATCCTAACTAAAATTTAAAGAGAAAAAACAACGGACGAATCTAGTTGTCAAGAATCGAACAAGCATCATTTGTATTGATCGATATCTGTTTGCGAATCTCTAACCATCGCTTTTTTTCAGCTTCTGGACTCAGATGCAGATCGGCTTGCAAAGCATGATATTCAGCAATTGCAGTGGCGATGCGATCGAGCGATTGGCTGGTATATGTACCTGAAGAATCGTCATAGTCATCAAATCTTGGCACACCGACTAGCTCCTTGCTTGAGCATTGCAAACGCGAATAAAACCTTGTCAGCTCTTTTGCCACAACTTCATGAATTACTTTCCATTCGCGCCAACGATCTCGTATGCCTGACTCTGCATATCCAAACTGAGCATCAAGCTTTTTATAGTAAAACAAATCTGTATAAGCAGTTACGATGCGATTCTGATAATGAGTCTGACCGTCACCTGCCATGTAAATTGTAGAATTAGGAACTTGAAAAATCCTAGGCGTATATGTGAACGGTTCTCTCGTCTTTGATGCTTTCCAATATTTGTACTGCCACAACTGTTGGGTCAGATGCCAACATCCATCACGATGCTCAAAGACATAAGCTTCTGGGTTTCCATACGTTCTGACAAGTGTTCCATCTCCATCTTTCTTGTCGTTCAGAAATTCGGCTCTGACATAATTCACGCGAAATGTTTTAGCATTGATCCTTTGAAAGTCCAGTTTTAATCGATTCTTTAATAGCTCAGCATCGCCAAGAAATGGTATTAAAGAACCCATGACATATTTATTGCCGATCGCCCCTATTTTAAAAATCACGTAATTTTTGTTAGAGATCGTCATCAAAAGCCTACTAGGATTTTGATAGTCGCGAATTTCGACTTCTGGCGAAATATATTTCTCTGTTTCTAAAGAGCCGTGCACAAACTGCTCAAAAAAGCTTTTGAAATCGTCAGGCGAGCATTGCGCGATCGCTGTTTTTTTAGAAGAACCTACTTTTGAGACTTGACCCCTTGCAATCGGAATGCGATCGGGCGCAATCACATTTTGACTTTCAGACAAACTTTTTGGTTGCTTCTGTTGTTTTGGAGGAGCGACTATTGGGGCATAAAGTATAGATGCTTCAGGCAGCAAGAACAGCACCAGCATGATTATTTGCACAAAATTCATACAGAGTTAGCCTTAAAGCAATAGCGGTCAAGTTGAGAAATAAAGACTTACATTTTTACATTTTTGTTGCGCTCACTTTTTCTAGATCTCTCAACAGAATAATTAATCCCAACGTATTGAGGCGGGCTGCGCCCGCCTCAATACGTTGGGATTTAGTTGCTTGAATGTCTCTAAGGATTTAGAATTTCGAGCTGTGTCTAGCTAATTTTTAAGGGATAAATTGAGTCAGACGATACCAAATCTTAAAATTTATTATTATATTGGGACAGTTTTGGGGGAAAATGTACCTGATTGAGTACAAAAATTTTCTAAGCAATTGTAACTATGGTCGCTGCACCCTCGAAACCTCAAACCCTTGAGACACTCTGCATTAACTCCATCCGCTTTTTATCGATCGATGCGGTCGAAAAGGCAAAATCTGGTCACCCCGGTCTGCCGATGGGCGCAGCACCAATGGCTTTTGTGCTGTTTGATCAGTTTTTAAAATTTAATCCAAAAAGTCCTAAATGGGTTGATCGCGATCGTTTTGTCTTGTCCGCAGGCCATGGCTGCATGTTGCAATACTCATTGCTGCATCTAACTGGTTATGACAGTGTACCTCTAGACCAAATCAAGCAATTCCGTCAGTTCGGCAGTGCTACCCCCGGACATCCTGAAAACTTTGAAACCGCAGGTGTTGAAGTTACCACAGGCCCTCTCGGTCAAGGTGTTGGTAATGCCGTAGGTTTAGCGATCGCTGAAGCACATTTGGCTGCGCGTTTCAACAAACCTGGTCACAATATCGTTGACCACTATACATATGTCATTCTTGGTGATGGCTGCAACATGGAAGGGATTGCTTCTGAAGCAGCTTCCTTGGGCGGACACCTCAAGCTCGGCAAGCTGATCATGATGTATGACAGCAACAGCATCTCCATCGATGGCAGCACCGATCTCGCATTTACTGAAAATGTCGGTATGCGTTACGAAGCTTATGGCTGGCATGTCACCTATGTTGCCGATGGTAACGAAGACTTAGATGCGATCGCTAAAGCACTCGCAGAAGCTAAATCCGTCAAAGACAAGCCTAGCTTGATTGTTGTTACCACCACCATCGGTTACGGTTCTCCCAAAAAAGCTGGTACAGCTGGCGTTCACGGTGCTGCACTTGGTACTGATGAAGTTGCCGCAACCCGCGCTAACCTTGGTTGGGAATATGAGCCTTTTGAAGTTCCTGCCGATGCACTTGCACGCTTCCGTCAAGCGATCGACAAGGGTGCTAAAGCTGAAGCTGAATGGAATGAGCGCTTTGCTGCTTACGAAAAAGCCTATCCTACTGAAGCTGCTGAATACAAGCGGATCATGGCTGGCGAACTTCCCGAAGGATGGGAAAAAGCTCTTGAGCCTGTTGCCCAAAAGGAAACCTCAACCCGTTTGCTCTCCGAAGCTTGCTTGAATGCATTGTCTCCTGTTCTTCCCGAATTCCTCGGCGGTTCATCGGACTTGGCTCACTCCAACATGACCTATGTGAAGGGTTTGCCTGACTTCCAATACGGTTCTTATGAAGGTCGTAACTTCCGCTTTGGTGTTCGTGAACATGCGATGGGCGCAATCATGAACGGCATGATTTTACATGGCGGCACAATTCCTTACGGTGCAACCTTCCTCGTATTTGCTGACTATATGCGCGGCGCAATCCGCTTGTCGGCATTGTCGGAAGTTGGTGTGCTATACATCATGACCCACGACTCTGTAATGCTCGGTGAAGATGGGCCTACTCACCAACCAGTCGAAACCCTCGCTTCTATGCGCGTAATTCCTAATCTTTTGGTATTGCGTCCTGCTGATGCTAAGGAAACTGTTGGTACTTATCAAGTTGCGATCGCTAACCGCAAGCGTCCATCTTTGATGGCTTTCACTCGCCAAAACGTTAAGAATTTGGCTGGTACTTCCATCGAAGGAACCAAGAAGGGCGGTTACATCGTTGTTGATGCTCCAAACCCTGAGTTGATCTTCATCGCGACTGGTTCAGAAGTTGCGCTTGCTGTGGGTGCTGCTGAAGTCTTGGCTGCTGAAGGTAAGGCTGTACGTGTAGTTTCCATGCCTTCGATGGAACTCTACAACGAACAATCCGATGAGTACAAAGAATCCGTACTTCCTGCTGCTGTTAAGAAGCGCGTCAGTGTTGAAGCTGGCAGCACTTTTGGTTGGCACAAGTATGTCGGTTCTGAAGGCGCAGTAGTTGGTATGGATACCTTTGGTATTTCCGCACCAGGTCCTATTGCCTATGAGAAGTTTGGCTTCACAGTTGATAATGTGGTTGCAACTGCTCGTAAGGTTCTTGGTTAATTAACCTCTCGCAAAAAAGCCTGCACTTGGTGCAGGCTTTTTTGCATATATAGCTCACACCAAGTTAAAACCCAAGAAATTGATTGGCGGCGCGAAGCGCCGCCAATCAATTTCTTGGGTTTTAACTTGTCCTACAGCAGTTGTTGATCAAATCCTCCATAAAAAGGGTCGCAGGGCGAAGCCCCGCAATGGGTTTTATATTTTTAGCTGTGGGGGGGTGAAAGCAAATTGCTGTAAGTAAAGCTTACATTGCTATAAAACGTGAAATTTTAAAGCTCATGGGTTTCTAAATAGTCTTGAATCCACTTGTTGCCCAACTCCATCAGATGTGCTAGATCGAAATCCCATAAAATGATCTTTCCATTAACACTAGCTGAGACAATTGTCTCACCATCAGCGCTAAAGCAAACACTCTTCACCGCCGATTGATGACCTTGGAGAGTTAAGAGTTCTTTCCCATCAAGGCTCCAGATTTTGACAGTGCGATCGCTACTGCCTGATGCTAAGGCATTACCATCAGGACTAAAACAAACACTTCTAACTTCAGCAGTATGTTCATTTAAGGTTTGCAGCAATTTGCCATCAAGGTTCCATAATTTAACACTGCCGTCTTTACTGCTACTGGCAACAGTCAGACTGTCAGGACTAAAGCAAACACTATAAACATCTCCAGTATGACCATTCAAAGTATTCAACAATGTTCCATCCCAATGCCATAGTTTCACAGTTTTATCTTGGCTTGCTGTCGCTAACATGTTGCCGTCAGGACTAAAACAGACTTGATAAACAGCATTAGCATGACCGAATAATGTATGTATCCATTCTCCTTCTTTATTCCATAACTTGACTGTGCAATCAGCACTAGCAGAGGCAAATAGCTCACCATCACTACGGTAGGCTACACTATAAATCGCTGATTCATGTTCGTTATATATACTTTTAAGCAAGATACCTTTATTATTCCAAATCTTGATAGCGCGATCGCTACCAACAGATAGTAAAAATCGATTGTCTGGACTGAAGCAGACACTATGTACACTCTCTTTGTGTCCTTCGAGAGAGGCAATCAATTTAGCATTAGCTAGCCAAATTTTAATTGTGAAATCGCTACTAGCAGAAGCAATAAATCGACTGTCAGAGCTGACAGCGATGCAGTTTACCTCATCTGTATGCCCAATTAGACAGGGTAAGGAGTTACCCTTGGTGCGCCAAAATTTGATGGTTGTATCTTGGCTCCCCGTAATCATCTTACTGCCATTGGCATTAAAGTTAATGCTATGGACACCACCTTTATGTCCATATATGGTTTGCTTTAAATTACCTTTGACATCCCAAATTTTAATCGTGCGATCATTGCTAACTGAAGCTAGAGATTTGCCATTAGGGAGGAATTTTACTCCTAAAACCTTATCAGTGTGACCTTCAAGAGAAGTAATTAGATTCCCTTCCATATTCCAAAGTTTAGCATCGTGACCACGGCTTACAGATGCAATAATCCGCCCAGACGGAGAAATATCAATATCTTCTATAAATCGATCATGGGCTTTAATAGTTCTTATAAGAGTTCCATTGACATTCCAAATAATCAGTAATTGATCTGCACTACCTGTAACTATACGCTCTCCATCAGGACTAAAGCAGAGACAAGTTATCCATTTACTATGTCCGCCAGTGAAGGTATTAAATGCAGTACCATCGTCGCGCCATAGTCTAATTTTGGCATCTTCGCCACAGGAGGCAAATATGGCATCGGTGGGGCTAAACTTTACTGCCAAGACTGGTGCTTGATGATCCTTTAGGATTTGGATCGGCTGATCGACGAACAATTTTGTATATCGATCCATTTTCCAAAGCCTAATCGTACCATCACGACTAGCTGAGACAAGATGTTGTTCAGTACGACTAAAACTTAGGCTAGTAATCCAGTTTGTATGTCCACTTAGGGTTTGTTTGAGGTTGCCCTTAATATCCCAAATTTTAATTGTGCGATCGCTACTTCCAGATGCAATGAGATGATCATTTGGCGCGATCGCAATGCAGGTAACGGTATTTAGATGTCCTGCAAGATGATTATATTCGCGCACATTGTAAACAGCTTGGTGCAGAGCGCTAATCCCATGCATTCTGAGGCTCGCTCTTTCGCCAGTGGAATTTTCTAAGTCCTGTAACTGCTGACCTGCTTCCATGGACTCTAAGAGCGCTTCAAATTGTTGATTGAGGATAAATGTCGCCTTAGCAGAGGCACTTTTGAGAACAACTTCAGCTTGCGTTAAGCTAGCTTGTAGTCTTTGCTGCATCTCCACCAACCTAACCTTAGCTTCTTGCTCCGCCTCCAAAGTTTTTTCTAGTCGTCGTTTTGCTGCCATAAGAATTTGATTTGCTTCAGCTTGGGCAAAGAGAGCTACTTCCACTTCTCTTTTCTCAAGGTCTTGACTAGCCGAAAAAAATTGGTAGTCATGATTACTCAAATTCTTATCTGCCGACCATAACAAAGCATCTTGTAATGCTTGTCCTCGCAACAATCGTGACTCATCTTGATAGTCAGAATCCATCCAAGCTTTGAATGATTCACCATATGGACGTAAATTGGCTAAAGCTTGGTTTACCCAATTTTGATTAAAAATTGCCGCATAAACTGGGTTATAAACTCTTAGTTTTCCTTCGCGTTTGACGACTAGTCCTGTAATCCGCAACTCAGTTTGTTCAGGCGTATCATCGGCAATAATTCCGCATTCGAGCTTGTTCAAAGATGGCTCGGAAGCCAAAATTTGTTGGTACAATCCGAGAAGTCTTCCTTGACGGTTTTCACTGCTCCAGAGAATGCGATCGCGAATTGTTTTGAAATGCTCAGGTTGATCTTGGATTTCCCAGTTCTCAACTAGGCGCGATCGCACTAAATTATTCACCCAGACAAGTTCATGGTTTGGCGGGATCGATTCGGGTGAATTTAGGATGATTTGACAGAGTTTTTGGGTGAGAAATGGTTGCCCACCTGTATAGGCTAGGATTGCTTTGATGACAGCGACGGGATTTTGAGACTTTGTCAATATGCCTCGCATTAGAGGTTTTGCTTCCTTTAGCTGAAAGCCCCTTAGCTCAATCGCTCGACCGATGTTAAACGGAGTGCGTTGCTTATCGCGGATCAGGTCAGCAGGGGTCGCGACCCCAAAGAGGGCAAAGGTTAAGCGATTATAGGCAATGCGATCGGCACGACGATTAAATAATTCTCGAATCAATGCAAAAAAATCATCAACGGCAAAATTCAAGCTGAGGATACTATCAATTTCATCAACAAACAGAATTACTGGCGAAGAGATTTTTTTGAGTAACCCTTCATCTAAGAACTTCCCAAAGCGTTGTACTGGAGATAGTAAGTGATTCCGTTCCCACCATTCCTCCAAATCAAAGGAATCATACAAGCTAAGGCTACTGATAATGCTATCAATTAGCCCCGCATACCACTGCTCTGGTGTAATGTCAGATGTACCGATCGCCGTAATATCGATCGCCGCGCAGGCAAAATCCTCCTCTTGCAGTCGTTTCATCGTGCGGACTCGAAGACTAGACTTCCCCATCTGCCGCGAATTGAGAACATAACAAAATTCTCCAGATTTCAAGCTTTCATAAAGATCATTATCAGCTTGCCTCGCTACATAGGTAGGTGCGTCAACAGATAGACTTCCGCCAACTTGATATAGATAATTTGTAGTTCTTTCCGCAAGCATCGTTTACCTAACAAATTGTATAGAGAATGCGGCGCGAAGCGCCGCATTCTCTATGGATTTATTTTAGATTGTTGAAATATTTGTTGAAAATATTGATAATATAGTGCACACATCGGAACCACCTGATTACCGACTAGCTTCACTAAACCAATACTTCGTAATTTAAAAGTTATTTGACTATCTAACTGTAAAGGACGAGAGCCTGTAACCAATTCTTTATATGCTTCAAACAGCTCAGAATCTTCTTTTAAGTTGCCAAGTTGGCGACGAAGATGGTTACCATAAATCCCCTCTTCGGTAGGAGATGATTGTAGTAAACTTTCCCAGTCTATTCGCCCTCTCGCAATTTGATAAAGTGCTTGTCTAACCAAATATGGATGTCCACCAGTAAGCATTAGCAATTGTTTTATCTGAGTTGGCTGCCAATCTAGTTGGTGTCGCTGAACTAAATCTGCAATTTGCTCCAAAGTCAATTCAGGTAATTCAATCGGTACGCCTACATTAAAAGGTGACTGATTGATATTTAAGGGGATATAGACTTCTTTTGAATGAACAATTACTAATCTCAGCTTTTTCCAAACATCCTCATTTTTTGCCTTTTCATGCCAAGCTCTTAGTAAACCAAAAAAATCAGAAGCGATTTTAGGATATTGGAAGATTAAATCTACTTCATCCAGTCCTAAAACTAAGGGAGTTTCCTTTGCGGCAAGTAAGTAACGCTGAAAATATTTTGTACACTTGTTTTTACTGCCTAGAACTCCTTGCCAGTATTGCTCCAAATTGTCATCTAGATCTAATTCCAAGGCAATACTCGCACAAAACCATTTTAGAAATAAATCTAGATCATCAAATATATCGCTATCCGCTTGCTGAAAATATAAATGCGCGACTTGATATTCTTTATGTTTGGCATAAGCTAGAGTACGCGATAACAAAGATGATTTACCCATTTGTCGAGGCGCTTTAATCCGAATTAGTGAACCTGCTCTCAGCATGGTTTCTAGGCAGTCTTTTTCAATGGGAGGTCGCTGAATGTAAAAACGAGAACCTATTTCTATTTGACCATCAGGCTCTTCCAATTGGAATTTCTTTTGCTGTTTTGGTGGAGGGCTAGAAATAGTTGTCGCTGCCTTGGCATTGCGGAGAAGGTTCTCTATTGCTAGCAGAGCCTCTGTCGCATCATAATATCTTTGGCGGTAGTCATATCGCACCATTTTGTCAATGATTGCTGCCAACCCTGAATTAATTTTAATGTTGACCTTAGCACCAGCCAAGGAGCAGCTATACTCGTTTTGAAGATCCTTCGGCAATTCTTTAAATGAAAGCCCCGTGAAAGCTTGCAAGCATACTAGCCCCAAGGCATAGACATCGCTGCAAAATTTGGGTTGACCCGCTAATTGCTCATTGGGCATGTACATCAAGGAGCCAACAACAACACTACGAGTCTGATTCTCTTCTTCGATAAATCTCTCTAATGAGTCTGGGCTTATAGCTTTGACTGCTCCAAAGTCAATTAGTACTATTTTGCGATCGCTACGACGGCGGATCAAGTTAGCAGGTTTGATATCTCGATGAATTACTTGACAGCTATGCACAAAAGCTAATATTTGCAAAATATCTCTTAAGCCAGAAATCAGCTTTAATTGATCCCATTGCTTACCAGCACCAATCTCAGATTCTAAGGTCTCACCTTCAATAAACTCTTGGACTAGATAGAATTCGCCATCTTGCTCAAAGTGGGCAAATAGTCTGGGAATCTGATCATGAATTCCTAAATCATTTAATGTTGCAGCCTCACTATCAAATAAACGTTTGGCGATCGCTAGTTCTTGAGGTTTAAGTAATTGGAGCTTTAGTTGCTTAACCACACAAGCAGGCTGATTTGGCATTTGCAAATCCTGAGCTAAAAATGTCTGCCCAAAACCACCACCACCAAGAGGTTTTACAATTTTATATCTGCCTGCAAGAATTGCTTCAGAATAGGTCATGGTGGTTGCAGTCAATCTAAAGTTTTAAATGCCATTTATTTTCATAATACAACGAACCTCAATTTAATGAGAATTTCTTCAGGCATACACTTAAAAAGGCGGAGTCTTTTTGATAGCTTAAGATCCTTTCAGGGATTAATTTTTCTTGTTCTAAAGTGTAGTCATACTTTAGAGCAAAAGTATTATACCAAACCGCAAAATGGCTACGCCATTTTGCGGTTTTAAAACTCTTTCAGGGTTTGTTTTTTAATTCACAAAAGTATCGTCACACTTTTGTGAATTGGTATTATTTGTATAGATTTTTATAAATCATCACCATATAAATTTGCCTTGATGAAAGTATGTCAGCGGTGGAGTTTCATCAAAACAAATTTTGTTATTTTCAGTGCCTGCGGCACTGAAAATAACAAAATTTGTTTCACAATGAGAATTGCTCTGATAGCTTCTAGAGGAGATTGATATTCTCTTGGATAGATGATGCGGAAGCATGGAGTGAGGCAATTTCCTCATCTGTAAGCTCCAGTTCGATCACCTTTTCAACACCTTGTCGCCCTAACTGTACGGGGACTCCCATAAATATATCTTTTAAGCCATATTCACCTGTGAGATGAGCAGCAGCAGGAAAAATTCGATGCCGATCGCTAATGATTGCTTCGACCATAACGTAGGCGGCAGCCGATGGCGCAAAATAAGCACTACCATTTTGCAACAACTTGACTATTTCTGCACCTCCATTGCGAGTTCGCTCTACTAATCGGACGATCGCCTCCTGTGACAATAGCTCAGTAATCGGAACACCGTTCACTGTTGATAGGCGTGGCAAAGGAAGCATCAAATCACCATGTCCACCCAAAACGGTTGTATAGATATCCGCAGTGGATATGCCTAATTCCATCGCAATAAAAGTTTGAAATCTAGCAGCATCTAAAACTCCAGCCATCCCAACTACTCTTTGAGGAGGTAAACCACTGACTTGCCATGCTAGGTAAGTCATTACATCTAAAGGATTAGAGACAATGAGCAAAATTGCAGAAGGAGATAGAGCGATCGCCTTCTGCACAACATCCTTAACTATGCCTGCATTAATCCTGAGCAGATCATTACGACTCATTCCCTCTTTGCGTGGTATGCCTGCGGTGATGACAATCACATCCGAATCTTTGGTGTCGCTGTAGTCATTAGTGCCGATAATTTGGCGATCGAGATTGGAAATTGTATGTGCCTGTGCCAGATCAAGGGCAATTCCTTGCGGTTTCCCTTGGACAATATCGCATAATACAACGTCAGCTAAATTTTGCTTGGCGATGCGTTGCGCTAACATGCCGCCGACATTACCAGCACCGATGACAGTGACTTTAGGTGATCGATAATCTTGTATTTGCATTGGCATAATTCCTTCTATTGGGAAACATGAAATTTACTGTAGTAATAAAGCAGTGCTTCTGCTCTTCCCTTCTTGGTTGTCACGTTGTATGACTCCAGATAAGCATTAATTAGCTCTGGGTTTCGTCCATCATGATAGAGATATACTTGATAATTACCACTCTTCCAAACTGAAGGCTGACTACGAGGCAGATCTTGTGCCGTTAACCGTAAAACTGAACCTGTTTTCTTGTTTTTCTGAATCCAATATTTTTGTAATACATTTTTCTGATCTCGACAAATCATGACAAAAAAACTGGTGCTTTCAGCAAAGTCTTGGAGATCAGATTTGGCAGGACATGATGCGAAAAGACTCTTAGCAGGTAAATCTTGAATCGGCTTACGGATTGTGACTTTTCCAGTTTTTGGTATAGGAGTTGAGAACTCATAGTCACGGGTAAAAGCGTCATCAGCGATCGCGAATGGTTGATAGCTTGCAATTAGCAAAGTGCCAAACAAACTGCTAAACAAACTGCCAAAAATTAAATCTAAGCAGTTTTTTGTTTTCATGTTTTTTCTCCTAATTTAGGGGCTTATACCAAAACACAAAATGGCGTAGCCATTTTGTGTTTTGAAAACCCTTACTGGGTTTGTTTTTTAATTCACGAAAGTTTTGCCACACTTTTATGAATTGGTATTACACAAAATAACCGATCCCAAAAATATGGCGGCGGGCAAAGCCCGCCGCCATATTTTTGGGTTTTATAAGTCAGCGCCAAGCACAGCCTTTAAATTAAAACTTAATCGTGCGTCGATGGGCGGCAACAGACTCCGCCAAGCCGATCGCCATGAAATTAGCAAGTAATGCTGATCGTCCATAACTGAGCCAAGGCAAAGGAATCCCCGTCACAGGCGCAACATTGATATTCATGCCGATATTGACAAAGGTTTGAAATAGGACGAAGGAAAACACGCCGATCGCTAGTAGTGATCCGAAATTATCCCGCGCATTTACTGCAATTACCAGTAAGCGCCAGCAAATTCCTACAAACAATAACAAAACGCATACACAACCAAAAAAGCCAAACTCTTCGCCGATCGCTGAAAAGATGAAATCAGTATGCTGCTCAGGAATAAAATTTAACTGTGTTTGTGTACCCTTGAGCCAACCCTGACCAAATAGTTGCCCAGCTCCGATCGCAATTTTGGACTGAATGACGTGATATCCAGCTCCGAGAGGATCTTGATTAGGATCGATAAATAGTAATAGGCGCTTCTTTTGATAATCATGGAGAATATTCCATAATAAAATTCCTGCTTGTCCAGACACCAAATTGACTACCACAGCAATTACAGTACTGACAATCCGAAACCAAGGTAATGAGACCCAAGCCGCCACACCCATCAAAATCACCCATACAATCCATGCGGGTAAATAAATCGAAAACAGGACTGCCGAGACAATGGGTGAAAATATTAGTAATAGCCAACCCAAGCTGGCTCCAGCCCAATAGAGCATTCCAATCGTGATCGCTGCAAATATCAGAGATGTGCCAAGGTTGGGTTGCAAAAAGATCAAAATCCAAGGCGGTACGGTTACCCAAGCGACTTTAAATGCATCAATCGGACTCTGAATCGGGCGATCGTGCATCACGGCTGCTAAAGAAATAATTATGCCTACCTTGGCAAATTCCGAAGGCTGAATATTAAAGCCACCGATCGTAATCCAGCGCTCAGCCCCAAGAGCCGTTGTACCAATAAGCAGCACCAAAACCAAAGATATATTGGTGATCGCGTAGGTAAACCAATGTAATCGCAATAATTGATCGTAATGAAAACGGGCGATCGCAAACATAGCTACCAAGCCTACGCCACCTGTCACCCAATGTTGCCACCACACAGCATTCTGAGAGCGAAAGTCAGAGCTGTAGATGGCAATGCCACCTAAAATCATCAATAGAATCGGGAAAATTAGCAACAACGGATCGGCATCGCGCCACTCACGTTTGATATTTTCCCAACTGGGTAGTTCTAAGCCTTTTACGATCATAAACGCAGATAATTTTGCATCAGTTCTTATTATGTATCTTAAATTCCCAGATTTGTAGCTCTTGATCTTTTGTCTTGATATCAGTTCCCAAAAGTGCACTAGTACATAAAACCCAAGAATTGATTGGCGGTGCAAAGCACCGCCAATCAATTCTTGGGTTTTGATTTTGTCCTAACACAAACGGCGAAAGCTACAAAAGCACAAAATGGCAATGCCATTTTGTGCTTTTGTATTACGGGATGCTCTACTGAATAAACCTCCCCTTGATCGTCTATGCAATGGCATACTGAAGGTAACAAACAGGTATGCAAATCACTAATGCATCTGCGCTAAACCTTGTAATAACCCTATCTACCTTTATTTCTAGGCAGGACAACCTAATCAATGCTGATGTATACAGTTGAAATCACCCTCAAAAATAACCCGATCGCCTTGTCTGTACAGCGCAAGGAGCAAGAAAATGCTGAGGCGCTATATCGTGAAATTGCTAGCGCGATCGCTGATGGTAATACCAAAATCTTGGAATTAACCTGCGAAAAACAAGAAGGCAAAAAAGTTTCAGTACTTGTTGGCGAGATCTCCGCCGTACAGGTTTCTGAGAAATCAGGGGCTTCTGCGAATATGGGCGCAGGCTTTATCCGTGGCTAATCATTAAATATTTATGTCGCACGCTGCGCGTGCGACATAAATGTTCGTATCTTCTGTAATTACCTGCAATTAATAATGCCCACTGATCAATCTGTAACCACCGCCATAAGTGTTCGCGATCTTAATTTTGCGTGGGCATCGGGCGAAACCGTCCTCGATCACTGCAATTTATCTGTCCCAAAAGGGGAATTTTGGATGCTGTTGGGTACTAACGGCAGTGGTAAATCAACTTTACTCAGGCTCCTAGCAGGCTTGCTCAAACCTAAGTCTGGCGATATTGAGATCGGTGCTCGCATTGGATTTGTATTCCAAAACCCCGATCATCAATTGGTCATGCCTACCGTTGGCGCAGATATTGCTTTTGGCTTAGCGTCAGAAAATCTTTCCTACATAGAAACTTTGCATCGAGTTAAAGAATCACTTAGCGCTGTTAACCTAGAGCAAATGATTCGCCGCCCCATCTACGCTCTTAGTGGTGGTCAAAAGCAGAGGGTTGCGATCGCAGGTGCGATCGCGCGTCATGCCGAGATTTTATTGCTAGATGAACCCACGGCTTTATTAGATGGCGAAAATCAGCTTGATCTTGTCGCTTCAGTCCGCGATTTGGTCAAACAAAAAAATCTCACAGCTCTATGGGTAACTCATCGTTTGAATGAGCTTGACTATGCTGATGGCGCATTTTTATTAGAGCGTGGTCAGGTCATCGACAAAGGCGATCCGATGCGTCTAAAGCAAGTACTACTAGAAAAAAGTTAGATTTAATAATGCGTGCGAAGAAAGCATCATTGAATTTTGGCTTAATTTAATTTGCATTTTACAGAAAATAAAATGGAAGAACAGCAAAATTTTCTTTACGAATACACTAAGTTTTGCCTAGAGCAAGCTCAGCATGGAGTCGATACTCTGGGAACCAAGCTTTCAGGTGTCATGGAAATTAGTGCTTTGTTATTGCTGGGTCTGTGTGTTACCTCCACTTTTCAAATCTATGTTAAGCCAGAACAGGAAAATCTTTACTTTGTCTATTTGAGTCTCAAGCTTTCAGCATGTGTGGCTCTAGCGATCGCGATCGCCTTTGCGGTACTTGGGCTATATCCACGCAAAGTCTCGACAACGGGGCTTTCTCCTGAAGTATTGATGCAAAAAAATGAAAGCTTGCAAACTGCGATTACGAATACATGGATGCAGCAAATTGAGGATTTACAAACTTATAAAACTGAGCGTACAGTTTTTTTGCGCAAGGCAATGATCTCACAAGGCATTGGAATTGCGATCGCCTCTCTTGCGACTACCGATGCTTTTATGATGGCGATTAGTTCTAGGTAATAATACAAATTTCTGAAAGAGTGATTAATCCCAATTTCCAAAAGTGCGCCGACACTTTTGGAAATTAAAAAACAAACCTAGTAAGGGTTTTAAAAGCACAAAATGGCGTAGCCATTTTGTGCTTTGGTATTAAGTACAAACAAACTTCTAGCGGAAGAGTTTGGTGTCGAGAATTTCGCTTTAATGATGCATTCTCCACTCTTGAGTTCTGGGGAATAAAGCTGAACCTTTACGCTATCCTAGACAATGCAGATCTCGCTGGAGTGACCGCAGTACAAAACTGGATTAAGAAAGAAAACAACTGGTATAGACGCATGGCAAAAGTAAGTAGTGCTGAGCAATTATTAGAGCAGTACAACCAAGGCGATCGCAACTTTGAAGGCTCTGACTTAGATGGAGCTAACTTAAGTGGATTAGTGTTAAAAGAGATTAATTTGAGTAGAGCTAGTCTCAGAAAAGCCGATCTCACAGGTGCGGATCTTAGCTCTGCACTTTTGTTTCAAGCAGATCTCTCAACCGCAATTCTCAATAGAGTTGAGTTAAGTCGGGCAAATCTTACGGGGGCAAATCTTAGCCGTTCACTTTTGACAGGTGCAAATCTTCATAAAACCATATTGCTTAAAGCTTCTTTAAATGGGGCAATTCTGTTAAATGCTAAGTTAACCCAAGCTAGACTTCGGGAAGCAGACTTAAGTGAAGCGAATCTCAACAGTGCAGATTTATCCGAAGCCGTAGCAACTGAAGCAAAGTTTGTCGGTGCAAAATATAGCCTTAACACCAAATTCCCAGTGGGTTTCGATCCTATAGTTGAAGGTATGCAAACCGATTAGGACTCAGCAATTTGTTGACGCGATCGCACTAACATTCCATGCTTCGGCGCAAAAATCATCGCCGTTAGAAATAATAAGGTTTGCAAAACGACGATACAGCCGCCCGTAGAGCCATCAATGTGATAACTGATGTAAGTTCCCATCACACTGGAAAACATTCCTGATGCCATCGCAATCAACATCATATGGTCAAAGCGATCGCTTAATAAATAGGCAGTTGCGCCAGGAGTGACTAACATGGCTACTACGAGAATAATCCCCACTGTCTGAAGTCCAGCAACAGCCGTGAGGGATAACAAAGACAGGAGAACGTAATAGAGAAACGTTGTATTTAAACCGATTGAACGAGCATGGGTGACATCAAAGCAAAACAGGACTAAATCTTTGCGTAAAAGTGCGAGTGTTACTAAGGTAATGACGCTAATGATTACGGTCTGGAGGATATCGCTATCACCGATTCCGAGAACATTGCCAAAGAGAATATGACCTAAATCAACTGTACTTTTAACTTTGGAAACTAACACAATCCCGAAGGCAAATAGTCCTGTAAATACCAATCCAATTACTGTATCTTCTTTAATGCGAGTGTTGGATTTGATAAATCCGATCGCCATGACCGAACCCACACCAAACACAAATGCACCGATCGCAAAGGGAATATTCATCACATAGGCAAGTACCACACCTGGGAGTACAGCATGGGAAACTGCATCTCCCATGAGCGCCCATCCCTTCAAGATCATGAAGCAAGATAGCGCCGAACAGACAACACCGACTAAGGCACTCACCCAGATTGCCTTGACCATAAACCCATAATGCAAGGGTGCTGTAAACCAATTCACTAATTCCATTTGGATTATTCCTGCTAAACTACCTAATTTCGTGTGGTTGCGGAGGCTTAATCTCACAAAGTTGGAGGTGTAATTATTTTTGAACGCGATAAATCGATAACTGAACCGCCAAAGGTGCGAGAAAGATTTTCTTCAGTAAATACTTCTGAAGTCTCACCATAGGCGAGAATTGTGCGATTGATCAGGACTACTTGATCGCAAAAAGTGGTGATCGAATCTAAATCATGGGTGGAAATTAAAATCGTATAACCTGCGTCGCGGAGTTCCATAAGCAGATTTATCATCATCTTCTCGGTCTTGACATCCACTCCTGCAAAGGGCTCATCTAGCAATAGAACCTTAGCCTGTTGTGCCAAAGCTCTAGCAAAAAATGTGCGTTTCTTTTGACCGCCCGATAACTCACCGATTTGGCGATCGCGCATTTCCCACATTTCGACTCTCTCCAAGCTATCACGCACAGCATGTTGATCTTGCGATCGGGAAATTCGCAGAAAATTCATGTAGCCATAGCGTCCCATCATCACTACATCATGGACACTCACAGGAAAGTTCCAATCTACTTCTTCTGTCTGTGGTACATAGGCAACTAGATTATTTTTTTGGACAAGGCGAATTGGTAACCCGTTAATTAATACTCTTCCGCTTACAGGTTTGACAAAGCCCATCACCGCTTTAAATAGCGTGGACTTACCTGCGCCATTCATACCGACTAAGCCGCAGATTGTACCTGCTTTGAGTTGGAGTGATGCACTATGTAAAGCTATCTTGCCATGATAGGCAACTGTTACATTCTCAATATCGATGCTAAATGTATTCATAATTTTTCTCCATTTATCTTGATTTAGCCCGTAGCTCGTAGGGTGCGTTAGCGAGCGTAACGCACATTTGCGGTTATTAGGTGCGTTACGCTATTGCTAACGTACTCTACAGAACAAGAAATCTATTGCAAGCCTTTGATTAATGTATTGACGTTGTATTCCAGTAATTTGAGATAGGTCGGGGTAAGTCCATCGGGAGGAGATAGGGAATCCACATAAAAGACACCTCCATACTTTGCTCCAGTTTCTTTTACTACTTGTTGCATCGCTTTATCACTGACTGTACTTTCGCAAAACACGGTTGGGATCTTTTTTGCTTTTACTGTTTCTATTACTTTCTCTACTTGCTTAGGAGTGGCTTGCTGCTCGGCATTTACTGGCCAAATATAAACTTCCTTCAATCCATAATCACGGGCAAGATATGAGAATGCACCTTCACAACTGACGATATATCGCTTGTCTAGAGGAATTGTCGAAATAGTTTGTTTTAGCTTGGCATCGATCGCTAAAATTTGCTGACTATAGGCTTTGGCATTAGCCTCATAGGTTGCTGCATTAACAGGATCGGCTTTGCTCAGAGCTTTGCGAATATTTTCGACATAGACCAAGGCGTTTTGAGGCGACATCCAAGCGTGAGGATTGGGTTTACCTTGATAGGAGTCTTCGGCAATGTTGATGGGTTGAATGCCTTCGCTCAAGGTCAGGCGATCGACTTTAGGAAAACTATTATAAAAGCGATCGGCCCAGCGTTCCAAGTTCATGCCATTATCAAAAATTAGATCGGCTGATTGACCGCGACGGAGGTCACTGGGTGTAGGTTCATAGCCATGAATCTCAGCGCCCACCTTCGTAATCGACTCCACGATCGCTTTATCACCTGCGACGTTTTGCACCATGTCTGCAAGCACTGTAAACGTGGTCAGAATAACTTTTTTGTCTTTGTGCTCTGATGTGCTTGGGGAATTGGGGATGTTACTAGTTTGTGGGGAGGTCGTCGGGAAGTTGCACCCACTCAGGCTAACTGCAAACACAAGGCTAGTAAGGATAGCCCGATAGCTTTTCAAGGACATCAAGTTTTTGGTAAGACTGAGTTTAGGCTCCATGATTACTTTTCATAATCGTTTCATTTTTTAAAATATAGCATATTCAAAGCAAAAAATGAAACGATTATGAAAAGATAGCAATTCTTATTATAAAAATCAGTTTTTTGAAGGTTTGCCTATTGCAAACTCCAAAATTGCTGGAAAAGCAAAGAATTTCTCCGACCTGCAACGCTTTGTGATGTGTAATGCCAATTCACAAACTTAGCAAGGGTTTTAAAACACAAAATGGCTAAACCATTTTGTGTTTTGGTTAATTAATATTACTCTTCTTGGGACTGATAGTCGCCACCTGAACCGTAGTGCCATGCGTCAATCTGGCGTTGCCATTGATATTTTTGCTCAGGCAAGAGATTAGCGATCGCAGGTTCTACCCTTTTACCAATTTGATTCAAAAAGCTATATGCACCTAAACCCAGATAATGCTTTAGCCAATCTAGTAAAGTTGGAATTCCAACCTGTTGCATAATCTTCAGAACTAAAACAGGATCAGCAATAGACATTGCTAGCATCGTCCTCGCTAGTGGAATGAACTGCACCACATCTTGCAAAAATGGATAGAGAACCCGATCGCCTAATTTCTCCATTGAGTTAAAAGTTACACCTAACAGATAATTAATGCGATCGCTTTCGATTTGTTGATTGACAGCGACGCTCATCGATTTTTGAAATAGCCAAGTTACTGAGAGATTTGGTTGATAGGGCTGTAGCGATCGCAGATTTTCTTTGGCTAACAAGTCACTACGCAAAGCCGTATCAATCCCATCGGTCAAACGGGGTAAATGTCTCACCATTGCGCCAAATCCACCAAAGCTAAGCGGCGATTGCATTCCTGAGCTATCACCAACCTGCAAAATCCGATCCCAAGGCGTTTGTAAAGGATTTTGCTTGTAAGAAGGGAAAAAGCCAAAGAGAACTCGTTGAAATTCTAGTTGAGCCAGTTCTATCTCTTGATATTTGGGCAGCCAAAACAAATAATCTTCCATTAGTTCTGCAAAGCTGGGACGCTGTGGATCGGCATCCACATAGGTGAACATATAGGTGGTTCTGCCATCTTTAGCAGGAAAGGCTTCCCAAAAATATTGGCATTGTTTTTGTATGGGCGTGAAACTATAAATCAAGTCACCATAGGATTTTTCGGGTATTCCCTTCGCACAGCTTCCCACCACCATACAAACACCATCGGGCTTGATATTTCCCTGTACTTGCGATCGCGCTTGTTTTGCGATCGGAGAGAAATGTCCCATCACATCTAACAATAATCGTCCTGTAATCCTCTTGTTTTCCGCTCCCTTGGCAGATGCAACTTCCACAGCAACACCATCAGCATAGGCGATCGCCTGTTTAAAAGCAGTTTGTTCTAATAATATTCCACCAGCATCCAAAAACTTTTGTTTCAGAATTTCTAATAAATAAACAGGATCAACGCCAATATTGAGAATGTCACGCACCCAAAGATCTTTACCTCCCTGAAAGCCAACTCTCGCAGGATTGTAGATTGTCGCGATCGCAGTTTCTAGTTCTGCTTCAGTTAATAAATCTAATTCTAAAAATGCATTTAACTCCTTACGGGAAATATTCCATTCCTGCGCTCTGCCCCGCAATATGCCCTGTTCAATAATCGCCACGCGCCAGCCTCGACGCTGCAATGCAGAGGCGATAAATATGCCCAATGTGCCACCACAAACGATCGCATCAAAATCTTTGTCGCCTAGCTTCGCTGAAGTTGTCTGAACGACCTTCGTGACTTCCTGATTGCTTTGGCGATAGCTCGTCCAGAAAGCATCCATGCGTTCTAATTGCGCTGGAATTTCCGCAGGCATTTGCGATCGCACAGACTCAAATAAAGACATAATTTTTCATATAAGTAGATGTCGGCTGCGCCGACATCTACTATCCTAACGCTGATAACGAGGATCACAATAATCTCGCAACCACTTATTTGTCGCATCTGCGATCGCCGCATCACTTACATCCACAGGTGGAGTTTGTCCAATCCGCATAAATGCCATCGACAGCCGCCAACCATTTGACGTGGGAACCAAAAATAACCAGTAAGCCCGTTGCGATGTTTCGGCTTTACCCGTTTGCCGCTCTAATATTGACAAGAAAACCTGTTGGGGGAGGCGATCGCGAGCTTGGTCAGGAGCCAAAGGCAAAGGCTCTAGTTCTGGCTGGCTGATGGTCATCACCTCTCGTTTAATCCGCAAACGACTATAGGCACGGTTGAGATAGTCTGGTAAGTCCTTAGCAAGGGCATAGCTTAAGCTCGTAAAGTCCGCAGGGCAAGTACGATTATTAATATAGGTCTCGGCTTTTACAGGATTAGGGATATAAATACAGGTAGTTAGGGCGATCGCCGCCACAAGCTTCGACAATTCTCCAATTGAATGCATTGATGGTTTGTGAGTCATAAATATCGTCCACAGAAATGGTCGCCAAAGAAAAAAATTCGTTCAATGATGCATAAGTACTTATAGTTTAAAGCAGCGATCGCGCAAAAATGTCCTTAGCCACGCGATAAAAGTTCCTTTAAAATATCAAAGTCGATGGGTTTACTGATGTATGCATCCATCCCAGCGGCAGCATATTCTTGCTGATCCTCTGGAGAAGCATTTGCAGATACTGCAATGATGTAAGGACGAGAGTGTTGATCCCAATCAGCAATAATTCTTTTTGTGGCTTCCACTCCATCTAATACAGGCATTTGAACATCCATCAAAATTATATCGTAGGGTTTCTCCCGCAGCTTTATTATCACTTCTAATCCATTGTTAGCGATGTCAGTCTCATATCCTAATCTCTCCAAGTATATCTGTAAGAGCATTTGATTATAGTCCACATCCTCGGCAATTAGAATGCTTAATGGCTTGGTTTCTGTTGCTTTTTCCTGACCATCGATCGCTACTTCTTCGATCAAATCCTCAGTTTTTGCTGATAATAGGGCGATCGCTTCAGTTCCTGACATAAGCAGGGTTTGTGGTTGATTCCCGATTAAGTCCAACTCAAAGCTAAAGGTACTGCCCACGTTTATTTCGCTGACGACCTTGATTTCACCACCCATTTTTTTGACTATATTTTGGCTAATCGCTAGTCCCAAACCTACGCCTTGACTTCTCATTTTAGATTTGCCAGCCTGCTCAAATGGCAAAAATATTTTCCCCATCTCGGCGGCGGATATCCCTATACCTGTATCTGAGATCGCGAACTGAATTAGTTGATTAGAGCTGCTTGATTGACTGATCGTAACGGAAAAGGTGATCGCTCCATTAGTTGTGAACTTAATCGCATTGCTAAGCAGATTGAGCAAGACTTGTCTTAATCGCTTTTCGTCTGCATAGATGGTGTCAGGAAGATCGGGGGCAAACTGCTTTGTCAAGACAAGATTTTTCTCCATAGCCTTGAAATAAACCATCCCCACTGTGACTTCCAAGAAACTAGATAGAGTCAAAAGATTTGACTCTATCTCTATTCTGTTAGCTTCGATTCTAGAAATATCGAGCAGATCTTCAATTAGTGAAAGCAAATGTTCACTAGACTGCAAAACAATTCCCACATATTCCTGATCTTCAGTATTTAGGTTCGGACTATCTAGAAGAATTTGTGAAAAGCCGATGATTGCATTGAGAGGAGTGCGTAATTCATGACTAATATTGCCCAAAAACATACTCTTAGCCATATTCGCATGTTCAAAAGCAACCATTGCTTCTGACAATTCTTGATTTTTAGCAACCAGTTGACGTTTTTGGAGATTACGTTCAGTGATATCTTCGATCGCAATCAAAATCATCTCAACTATATTACTTTGCTCAATTCGACAAGCATTTATGGACATCGTGCGTGTGCCAAGACGAGCAAATTCTTGAGTAACTTCATAGTCTTGGACAGAAATATTCAACTGAAGAATTTCATTTAGTAGCGATCGCATCTTGGGACTATCCCAATCTCCATTTCCTAATACAAAGATTGATTGATTTTCGATCTGCTGCGGATATATTTTGAAAGTTTGATAAAAGGCGCTATTTGCAGTAATCACTTGTAGCTCGGCATTTAGCACCATCAAGGGTTGATGTAAAGTCTCAATGATTGCGGTCGCATAATTGCGTGCTGCTTCTAACTCGATCACACTGCGCTTCAGAATATCGATGTCAAATAAACTGATTACCACACCATCGATGTGATTATCAGTGGTGCGATAGGGGCGGATTCTCATACTAAACCAATTCCCTGATTGATCCCTTACATCCTGTTCATGGGGAATCAGCGTATCAATTACCGATGTTACCAAGTCTCTGATATGTTGAATCTCAAGGTTAATCTGAATGTCACTAAAAGGTCGTCCCACATCACTAGGGATTAGGTTAAATGCTTGCTCAGCCATTGGCGTAAAGCGTCTGATTCGCAAATCGCCTGACAACATCAAAATTGGGATATTCACACTGCTTAGCAGATTTTGCATATCATTATTGACTTGATGTAGCTGCATATTACGACCACGTAATTCATCATTAATCGTGCTTAACTCTTCATTAGTGGCTTGGATTTCTTCCTTCGCAGTTTCTAATTCTTCATTGGTGCTTTGTAATTCCTCATTGCTTGACAAGATCTCTTCACCTGCCACCTTGAGGTCTTGATGGTTAACTTCTTGAGACTCAATGATCGATCGCAAATATTCCTTGGTTTTAGCTAGCTCATGGGTGAGTCGCACTACTTCTATGTTTGCAATTGAGCGTTCTTTGCGGGGCTTGATCTGTGGACTTGTGAGGGAAGGTGCAAGCATTATTGGTGCTGTTCGACTCTCAAATAACACTAAAAAATATTGATCGCTATTTGCCTTGATAGGAATCACATCCAACTTCACTAGAATACCTTTCGACAGCTCAATGCCATCTTTAGTGATCGGCAAATCTTGATCTCTGGCATTATAAATTGCCGATCGCAAATCTAGACGCAATTCTAAACGAGCCATCTTCAGCAAATTTAGGCTAGCCTTTCCAGGAGATGGCTCTAAATAGGGGCTTGTCTGTCCTCGAAACTGCAAAATTTCTAGCTCTGTGTTAATTATCACGCCTGCGGGCGCATATCGACTTAATATCACCTGATCGGCTAGTTGTTCTAAACTGACTTCCACAACTTCTTCCTTGTATTTACCTAGATTTGCAGTTACGCTTCTATATTGACTTTTGACAAAATTGAAATTTAGACGTGATGACGTAATTTTACTTTTATAGATACGATTCTTTTTGTCAGCGATCGCAAATAAATCTTCTGCATTCCCAATCCCTTCAGCGCTTCCCAACATCAAAAAGCCATTAGAATTAAGTGCATAATGAAAAATCGGCATCACCTTTTTTTGAAGTACTGGTTCTAGATATATCAACATATTGCGGCAACTAATGAGGTCTATTCGCGAAAAAGGTGGGTCACTGGTCAAATTTTGCCTTGCAAATATACATATTTCCCTGACTGTCTTGCCAATCTGATAGCCGCCTTCCACGGGTACAAAAAAGCGCCGCAACCTTTCTGGGGAGATATTCGTTAACAAATCATGATGATAAATTCCTTGCCTTGCCTTGTCGATAACGACTTCACTGATATCAGTAGCAAAAATCTGAATGGCAGGTTTGATAGGACGATCATCAAGAAATTCCAACAAACTAATTGCGATTGAATAAACTTCTTCACCCGTAGCGCAACCTGCTACCCAGATCCGCATGGGTAACTCCAGCGATTTATACTGGCAAATCACAGGGAATACTAACTTTTGTAAGGCGTTAAAAGAATCAGGATCTCGAAAGAAACTAGTTACATTAATCAGAATGTCATTGTATAGATTCTCAACTTCAATAGGATGCTCTAGCAAATAGGCGGCATAAGCTTCTAACTTTTGCAGATTAAGTAATCCCATCCGCCGCAAAATTCTCCGCCTAATTGTACCTTTCTTGTAATTGCGAAAATCTGCCCCCATCGCATCCTTTAATAGCTGAAAAATAATTTCTAAAGCTTTAGTACTTTCGGCAGTTTCTGTAAAAACTAATGTAGATTTATCATCAGCTTCATAGAGAGTAATTGCGCTACTTAAAGCTTCATCATGCTCAAGTCCATTGCTGATGTTTACCAGTTCTGCGGCAATCTGCACAGGTGGCAACACAAAATCCACGTAGCCCGATGCGATCGCAATCATCGGCATAGTGGGAAATTCGGCTGATTCAAGGTCTTGAGCGAAGGTAATTCCCCCTGCTGCCTTAATTGCACCTAGGCCTGCTGTCCCATCTTCATTGCTCCCCGATAAAATCACGGCGATTGCTTTTACTCCAAAATCGGCAGCAAGCGAACTAAAGAATTCATCAATTACCATATATTTGCCTTTGACTCTCTGCCGCTCACCCAGTCTTAACAGACCTTGCTCTAGAGTCATCGAAGTATTCGGCGGAATCACATACACCGAATTTGGCATAATTCTCACGCCTTCTTTTGCTTCATTTACGGGCATCTTTGTAGAACGCCGTAAGATCTCACTTAGCTGACTATGATGTTGCGGAGCTAAATGCTGAAGCAGCACAAAGCCCATGCCAGTATCTGCTGGTAAAGCTTCGAGAATTTGCGTAAATACTTCCAATCCGCCAGCCGATGCCCCGATTGCGACGATTGCAGAGCATTCTTGTAGTGCTTGTTCAGATTCTGATAAATCCTTCGATTCTGAATCAGGCATGACGAGCTTCCTATGGATTTATGACATATTCTCAATATTACCAACGTTGTGATGAAGTTAGGAGTGAAACCTTAATTCATTACAGAATCTCAGTAATATAGTGGTTTTCAGATTACCACTGTACAGAAACCACAAAAAATGTAGGGGCAATTCATGAATTGCCCCTACATTTTTTGCACCACACTCAACTGAAAACCGCTATACCAATTAGCAGCCTGTTGGAGAAACCAAAAATCCTTCTTGTGGGATGTGTTAGCGTAACGCACCATCAACAGCCCTGCACTCAAGTGCGGGCTAAGAGCTAAAACCCGTTGAAACGGGTTAATTTAGACTTATTCTTCAGTCGGTTTCAACCGACTTGAGCTTTCAGCCCGCACTTGAGTGCAGGGCTGCGGAACCTACACCGCGATCGCGGCAGATTTAGTTGTACCGAGCGATTCCATTACCAATTCTGCAAGGTCATTGATAAAAACTGGATGACTATTTAATGCAGGAACACGAGCAAAATTGTGAATACCAGCTTCTTCGGCAACTTCCCGATATTCAATATCGATCTCTTGCAAAGTCTCAATATGCTCAGACACAAAACTAATTGGCACAACCAAAAGATCGTTAACGCCGCGCTTAGCCAAGTTCTTAATTGCTTCCTCGGTATATGGTTGTAACCACTCAACGGGGCCAACGCGACTCTGGTAAGCAAGGGTATGAGCGTTGTAGCATTGATAATCGCGGCGAAGAGCCTTCATAATCCCATCAACACAGTTTTCCATTTCTGACTGATACGGATCGCCATATTTGGTCACATATTTTACAGGCACACCATGAGCGCTAAAGAATATATGCACATTCTCAGGTTCGGCAAAAGCTTGTAATTTAGTATTGATCAGATCATTCATAGCCCGAATATAGCCAGTGCGATCATACCAAGACTGGATTGTGATTTTTTCGATCGCTTGAAGTTCAGGATCATTTTCCCAAAGCGTATCCAGTTGCTTGATGCTTGAACCACTAGTACTGATCGAATATTGAGGATATAAAGGCAAAACCACAAGACGAGTAATGCCGTCCTGTTTGATTTGGGCGATCGTCTCTTCGGTATAAGGATGCCAGTAGCGCATTGCTACATAAACCTTGGCATCGACTCCATGACGCTGCAACACGTTTTCAATATTTTCGCCTTGCTCTTTGGTAATCTGGAGCAGTGGTGAACCACCGCCAATCATGCGGTAATTTTCTTGACTGATGGGAGCGCGACTAGCCGCAATCAGCGAGGCGATTGGCTTTTGTAAAAAGGGAAATGGGAGGCGAATGATTTCTGGATCAGCGAATAGATTGTACAAGAAAAGATAGACATCTTCTAACTTCTCAGGGCCTCCTAAATTTAATAGTACTACTCCAACACGACCAGACATAAAACAATTTCCTAAATTTGGTAAGTTAATAACTTGATGAATTTGAGTGACGCAAAGCAACGCTCATAGACGATGAATAATAAAAATTTTCAAAATGGGGTAGTCCTAAAAAGAAGAGGATTTATATGGTAAGAACAGGCGTTGCTTCGCGCTGCCTTTCCTTACCTATCCTTGCCTCTCCAAAATGGAGTTGCCATTTTGAAAATTTTTAAACCCAGATTGGGCTTGTTTTTTTTATTACTGAAAGTGTTACTACATTTCCAGTAATTGTTATAAATGGAATTTTTTATTAAGTTAAATTTTAAATTTTAAAACTCTTCCTAGATCTTAGTCTAAGTTATAGGTAAGTATAAGCTTTTGTTTTGGGCTAAATACTCACAAGTTAGGGTGTCGCAGAGCAACACCCTACTGCGATCGCTTATCTAACCATTGCTTGACACAGGCTTCCAATAGATCAATGTCTAATGGCTTTGTCAGATAATCATCACAACCTGATGCGATCGCTGATTCTTTATCGCCTTTCATTGCATGAGCAGTTACCGCAATAATTGGGATTAGGGACGTGCGATCGTTAGCTTTGAGTTGTCTAGCAACTTCCCAGCCATCTACCTCTGGCAAAGATAAATCCAGCAAAATCAGATCGGGATGATTAGTTTCCAGCCAATCTAGAGCGGCTCGACCATCTTGGATGCAAGTGACGCAGTAGCCTGAATCTTGAAACACCTGCTCCACCAAAACTTGGTTGTCAGGTGCATCTTCGACCACTAAGATTAGCGGAGGGCTTTTAAGTGCGGGCATAGGTACTGAGCGGTTCTTTAATAAACTTGATATAGAGATGTTTAAAGGTCGATCTCAAAACTCTGGGCATTCCAAAGTCAATTGCCATCATCGTTTCAGGCAGTTTCCAATCTTTGCTTTGCAAATTAGCGATCGGCTCGCCAATGATGTCAATCGCATTAAGATCACTACAAAGCCCAGTGCGTATGGCGGCGGCAACCGTCGGTACATCTAGAGGCTGAACTCCGAGAATCTCCACCATAACGCGATCTAGCGCAAATACGTCACAGGAAGCCGCTAAAATCCCTAAATCTTTGGGTTCACCAGCACTTGGCCCATTGCCTTCATGTCCAACAATACCATCAAGGATTGTTAGTTCAGGATTAATCGCTCTTGCCGTTTCAATTAGCATTTGCGCAAATCTTTCGACATCTTTTCCAGCTTCCATATGCCACCAAGCTTTCATTTTACCTGGTACACAGCCAAAGAGATTTTTGACACCTAGAGTCAGGGTCAGTTGCATATGTGACTTCACCTTGGGCAAGTTAATCACTACATCGGCATCCATCGCCTCTTTACTCAGCCGCAAATGTTGTAGCTCACCTTCGCCTTCAGTTGCGTAACGCTTACCATGAAATTCGATGATCGGGATTCCCAATTCTTCGGCAAGGGGTAATAAGCCATTTGCCTTGGCAATGCCTTTGGCGCTCCCAAAAGCAGGACTATCACCTAAAAAGGGTTTGCCTCCAGCATCTTGTACCATTTTGGCGACGCAATACACCAATTCAGGGCGAGTGGTGCATTCTTTGGTAGGACGCGATCCTGTAAGTAGGTTGGGCTTGAGGAGAACGCGATCGCCTGCTTTGACGATGCTGGACATACCTCCTAGGGGTGCAAGTACTGCCTCTAGAGCTTGCATTAGTGATGCTGTTTCGTAGCTAGAGGTATGTAGGAGACTGACGATTGGTTTCATGAATGTTTCTAGAAGGTGGTGGGTCAGCGAACTACTTAAAATATAGCCTAGTAATATGGCTTATACCAAAACACAAAGTGGCGTAGCCACTTTGTGTTTTGGTATTACATTGCTATCGCGATGTGCAACTAAAAGTCTGAAGCCCTCTAAAATCAATAGCTCAAAAATATAGCAGTAGCCACTTTTATCAAGATAAATCAAAACCCAAATAATGAGAGGCGGCGCTTCGCGCCGCCTCTCATTATTTGGGTTTTATGTCCTAACTAGAATGGCGACAGCTATAGTTGCCCATCGCGTATATTTTAGTAAAAGTCTCACCAAGTGAGACTTTTATGACAGAATTTATAAGCACAATGTCAAAAAGTTTTCGTTTAGATAGCCATCATGCTCAAAGCTGGGATTGTCGGACTACCCAATGTGGGGAAGTCTACGTTATTTAATGCCCTAGTTGCCAACGCCAAGGCGGAAGCAGCCAACTTTCCCTTTTGTACGATTGAACCCAACGTTGGCTCGGTGTCCGTCCCTGACGATCGCCTAAATACCCTCGCCGCAGTCGGTAAATCCGCACAAATTATCCCTACCAGAGTCGAATTTGTCGATATTGCGGGACTGGTCAGAGGCGCAAGCAAAGGCGAAGGACTAGGAAATCAATTTTTAGGAAATATTCGAGTCTGCGATGCGATCGTCCATGTCGTGCGTTGTTTTGAAAATGACGACATTATCCATGTTGAGGCCTCGATCGATCCTGCTCGTGATATCGAAATCATTACCCTCGAACTTGCCCTATCCGATTTATCTCAAGTCGATCGCCGCATCGATCGCACCCGCAAAGCTGCCCGAGCCGATGCCGATGCCAAAATCGAATTAGCAGCCCTTGAAAAAGTCCGCGAGACGCTCGATGCTGGTAAACCTGCACGTCTAGCTAATCTCACCGATGAAGAGAAAGAAGCAATTTCTGTATTGCAGTTGCTCACTCTCAAACCGACGATTTATGCCGCCAATGTCTCGGAAGATGATCTTGCCACAGGCAATGCTTTTGTCGAGAAGGTAAAGGCGATCGCTGCTGCCGAAAATGCTGAAGTAACTATTGTTTCCGCTCAAGTCGAGTCGGAGCTTTTGGAGCTACCAGACGACGAGCGTCAAGACTTTTTGGAATCTCTCGGAGTCAAAGAGGGTGGCTTAAGATCCTTAATTCGCTCTACCTATCACCTCTTAGGACTACGCACCTATTTCACTGTTGGGCCTAAAGAGGCGCGTGCATGGACAATTCATGCGGGAATGAAAGCACCTCAAGCCGCAGGGGTAATTCACTCTGATTTTGAGAAAGCCTTTATTCGAGCGGAAACTGTAGCGTTTAAAGACCTTGTGGATTGTGGCTCGATGACTGCGGCTCGTTCTAAGGGATTGCTACGCAGTGAAGGCAAAGAATATGTCGTACAAGAAGGTGATGTGATTTTATTCCTCACCAGCGCGTAAATATTAATCCAAGAACTCAAGTTCTTGGCTAAAAGCTCAAGTCCACTGAAGTGGACTAAAGGATGATTTCAACCTAACCCGTTGAAACGGGTTTGAGCTTTTAGCCCGCACTTGAGTGCAGGGCGACTGCTATATACAAAGCAAAAAGACCTAGCCATTGGCTAGGTCTTTTTGTTTCGGAATACTTTAGGATCTTTAGGTCACAGTCAACTGCTGGAAGGATCTCAGGTCTACTAGTAAATTAGGCTAGCGAACTAGAGATAATTAACTAAATACCTTACAGAACAGCCCCAGCACACAGCTCGGAAACCTGAAGACCCACACGTTTACCGTTACTACTATCTGATTGCATGGGCATCACCTCCTGTTATCTAAATGTTTATTATCAAGTGTGGTTCGGCTTGACACCGAAGGTTTATTCAACCTGAAATGTAATATAGCCGACAAATCAGGATTTGACAATAGAGATCATATAGCAATGCTAGTTTTGCAAACCTAAATAGGCGGCGCGAAGCGCCGCCTATTTAGGTTTGCAAAGCCTTATAAATCAAATTTCAGCACCGAAGGTGCTGAAATTTGATTTATAAAGCTTTGCGAAAAATGATGATGGTTCTGTTGCTGTTTCTGGCGATCGCATCGGGAATATTCCCATGCATAATCTGCTGCACAATGCCCTCACGACTTGCACCTAACATAATTACATCACTTCTTTCCTGATTAGCCAAATCGAGAATTGCATCGGCAATTGATTTAGAACAAATGGGAATCTTGCCAACAGAAAAGCGAAGCGATTTATATAAATAATCCGCATATTTCTCCAACTGACTTGCCTGATAATTTCCATCCACAGGAGAAAAAATTTGACAGAGGCAGACTTCTGGATAAGGAGAAAGAGTCATCAGTGCAGGTAGTAGCAGCAAGGCATTCTCAGTATTTGGTCCTCCAGCAATCGGGATTAACCAACGATTAAAGGAAATACTTGGCTTCTTGAATTCTTGATTAAATGGATTAACTTTCTGCAAGCGATCGCTAAATTTGACAAGCATTACATCACAATTTGCTTGCCTCACCACCGTATCCACCGTATCTCCAAATATACGTTCAGAAGATTTCGATTTACCATACCAGCCAAGTAATAACAAATCAATCTGGCGATCGCTAGCTACTTCTAAAATTGCCTGCCCCTCATCATGGGCGACACGTACTTGCAAATGGAGAGAAACTTTTCTAGTCTTGGCAGCATTAGCCACCTGCTGAAATAGTTCTAAACTAGGATTTAAATCGACAGCTGTTGCTGATGGTGTGAGATGGGGAGAGATGGAGATAATATGCAGACATTCTAATTCGTAGTTTTGCTTGTCTGCGATCGCAAGGGCGATTTCAATCAAATACATTGCAGTTTGAGGATTATTCAAGGGCATTAATAAACGCCCCTTGCCCGTCGCAGTTCCGCGCTGTTGGTAAACAAGATAGGAGGATTTGGATGTTTGGGAACTGACTCCTCGCAATCGCTTTGCTTGAGCACGTAAAATATCACTGCGAGTGATAATACCGACCAGCTTGTTGCGATCGATCACTGGTAAACGCGAAAGCTTGTAATAGGAAAGTAGATAGAGAACTTGAGAAAGGCTCTCTTCAGGACTAACTGTAATCGGCTTTTTCGTCATGATTTGGCGGATCGCAACAGAGTCCGATATCTTGCTCTCTTGAGCCTTGACTAAATCCATTTGCGTGACAATACCGACTAGATGCCCATCAGTAACAACAGGAAAGCCACGATGTCGCGATCGCGCAAATGTCTGTATCGCCTCATTGATGATCATGTCACTGCTTAGCGTTTCTACCTGCTGCTGCATCACATCCATAGCTCTCAGTCCATCCCACAATCCATCGGTGACAGTTTCAGCCTCAAGATGAATACCTTTCTGTTCCAATAAATGTGAGTACAATGAGCCAGGAGCATATTTTTCTGTACAGAGATAGGCAACTACGCTAGTAATCATCAATGGCAGAATGATATTAAAATCTCGCGTGATTTCAAACACAATCACAAAGGCAGTAATTGGTACTTTAGCGACTGCCCCAAAAAATGCTCCCATTCCCGAAAGCGCATAGGTTGCGAGAGTTCCCACACCCAGTAGCGAATGTTCTAAATTCCCCACCAGTGAGCCAAGAGCCGATCCTAAGATCAAGCTAGGTACAAATAATCCTCCAGAAGTCTCGGCACTACAGGCAATTAGGGTGAGGATAAATCGCACTGCAAAGGTTCCTGCGGTAACTTTCCAGTCTGATTGTCCCATTGCCAAAAATAGCTGCAAGCCTGTACTGTCGCGAAAGTCATTGGGTAATATGGCGATCGTAATTCCCGACAAACAACCTGCGATCGCAATCCGCCATGCTAATCCAATTTTAAAAAAATTGCGATTCCATTTGATTACGGCGAGTACACTGTGATTAAAGAATGCTGCAAACCAGCCAACTAGCAAACCTAACAATAGAAGAAAAGGAATTTCTTGGGCAGAGAATTGAATGACAGGAATAGCTGAGGTAAGGCTGTGACCTGACAACATCAAAGAAACGACACCGCCAATAAACGAAGCGAGAATCGCAGTTCCTAAAGTCAAGCTTGAGACATCATGCAGCAGTTCTTCAATCACAAATAATACACCTGCGATCGGTGCGTTAAATCCTGCGGCAAGTCCTGCGGCGGCTCCTGCGGCGATCAGTTGACGCTGGTATTCAGGCGAGGTGGGAATCCATTGACTTACCTGTCCTGCGATCGCAGCTCCAATTTGCACTGTTGGCCCCTGACGACCGAGTGCTAATCCTGAACCGAGCGCCAAAATCGTACTGGCAATCTTGACCACAGCAACGCGCAGATTTAGTGCGATCGGAACGTAACCAAGGGCGGCTTTGACTTGAGGAATGCCACTACCTGAAGCCTCAGGTGCAAATTGTTCGATTAAAAATCCTGAAAGATATCCGCCAGTCAATCCAATTATGGGTAATGCAAACCACGCTGGTAAGTCGTTAGCAATTTGTAGCCGCCAACCACCGATCCAGCCAATTCCCTGTTTCAACATGACGGCAGCTAATCCTGCCACTACCCCTATCAAACAAGCTTCAAAAATGGCTAGACGTTTTGGTTTTAACCATTTATGCAATGATGATATGCCTGAAGCCATAAAAAGTTACTGAGTCTTACGATAAAACTCATTACATCGAATATTTAAGTAGTTTAACCGACAACGAGTAGGCGATCACCAGATATCTAAACATCTAATTCGTAGCACTTTTCATTCGTCAAGATTTCAGATCAAATAACTTTGGTCTGAGTCAACTCTACTCTATTTCCATCTGGATCTGAAACTACCGCACGCCATCCCCAAGGAGAATTTGCAGGTGCTGAAATAATTGAAGCCCCATGCTTTTTAAGTTCGCTGACAATGGATTCTAAAGAAGTTACTTGAAATCCCAGTCGAATTGTGGATGTTGATTCTGAGCCAGTTACTAATGGATATATTTCAAAGGTGATACAACCTATCTCACTAGCAAAATGTTCTAAACCTTTGCCATGCTGATGCTTGACGAACGACAGCCCTATTAATCGATAGAATGCAGCTGATTTGTCAATGTTGCTGGAACGGATTACCACAAGATTTAGAAGAATTTCACTCATTTGAATTTGTAAACCATATTAAAAACCATTTAAGAATTGTCTAGATCCCCCCCAGCCCCCCTTAAAAAGGGGGGAGAATTAAATTCTTCCCCCTTTTTAAGGGGGATTGAGGGGGATCTCTTAGGACTTTTGACCGCAGAAAGTAATTCTTAAATGGCTTCTTAAAAGAATTGCCACCACTGAAGAACTATTGAAGATTCCAACTCTGCCCTAAAAACAGTAGATGAAGATCGGCTATAATTGATTGCTGCCTTGGCGATTAATCAAACTTGAGCTTCACTGACTATGTTACGGCTAACTGAAATAAAACTTCCTCTCGATCATCCTGAAGATGCGATTAAATCTGCAATTCTCAAAAAGTTGCAAATCAAATCAGAAGAATTAACAAGTTATTCTATTTTTAAGCGTAGTTATGATGCAAGAAGAAAGACAGATATCTATTTAGTTTACATCGTCGATATCGAAACACCTTTAGCGAAGCAATTAAGCGATCGCTTCGCTAAAGATCCCCATGTCATACCTACGCCTGACACCAGTTATCACTATGTAGCCAAGGCTCCCAGCACACTAACTACTCGCCCGATCGTGATCGGTATGGGACCAGCAGGTATGTTTGCGGGGTTGATGTTGGCACAAATGGGATTTCGTCCAATTATTTTGGAACGAGGTAAGGCAGTACGCGATCGCACGGCTGACACATTTAATTTCTGGAAAGGAAGAGCCGAATTTAATCCCGAATCTAATGCTCAATTTGGTGAAGGTGGCGCGGGTACTTTCTCCGATGGCAAACTCTATAGTCAAGTCAAAGATCCGCATCATTATGGGCGCAAAGTCCTGCATGAATTTGTGAATGCTGGTGCTTCTCCTGAAATTCTTTACATTAATAAACCGCATATTGGCACACTTAAGCTCGTCGGTATAGTTCAAAGTTTTCGTTCCCAGATCCAAGCTCTCGGCGGAGAAATTCGCTTTCAAAGTCGGGTGGAAGATATTGACATTCAAGATGGTAAAGCGAAGGGAGTTATCCTAGCGAATGGAGAATATATCGCCAGCAATCAGATCGTTCTAGCGATCGGACATAGTGCCCGTGACACCTTCCAAATGCTTTATGATCGCGGCGTATATATTGAAGCCAAACCTTTCTCGATTGGATTTAGAATTGAACATCCTCAAGATTTGATCGATCGCGCAAGATTTGGTGATTATGCAGGTCATAAGATTTTAGGTGCTGCTGATTATAAATTGGTGCATCATTGTAAAAATGGACGTTCTGTTTATAGCTTCTGCATGTGTCCAGGGGGGCTAGTTGTAGCAGCAACTTCAGAAGTCGGAAGGGTGGTGACTAATGGCATGAGTCAATATTCACGAAATGAACGCAATGCCAATAGTGGCATTGTCGTTGGGATTACTCCCGAAGATTATCCAGAACATCCTCTAGCAGGAATTGATCTACAGCGCCGTTTAGAATCTCGCGCTTTTGAGCTTGGTGGTGGAACCTATGCGGCTCCAGCTCAACTCGTTGGTGATTTTCTTGCCGATCGCCCTTCTCAAGAGCTAGGCAAAGTACATCCTTCCTATGCTCCCAATGTCCATTTGGGGGATTTGAGTGAGAGTTTGCCAGAATATGCGATCGCTGCCATTCGAGAGGCTTTACCTGCCTTTAACAAACAAATCAAAGGATTTGCGATGGATGATGCGATGCTCACGGGTGTAGAAACGCGCACATCTTCGCCAATCAGGATTAAACGCAATGAGAAATATCAAAGTTTAAATGTGGAAGGACTTTTTCCTACGGGTGAAGGCGCTGGCTATGCAGGAGGTATCCTCTCGGCGGGAATTGATGGCATTAAAGTCGCTGAGGCTGTGGCTTTGAGCATAGCTGCTAAGACATAAAACCCAAAAGGGATTTGCGGCGCGAAGCGCCGCAAATCCCTTTTGGGTTTTAGAGCGATATAATGTCATAGCTGCTCATTGCTATTTGGATAACTAATGCATCGTATCGCTACTATTTCAGGCGGCTGGAACCAGTCCACCGACAGCGTTGTTTTTGTCGATCAGCAACCTGCGCCGATTGTCATTATCACGGCTGCCGATACGGATATCCAGACCCTTGCGGCGGCTACTGCTCAATTACCTGAAGATTTTCCGCAGATTCGGGTGGTGAATGTATTGCAATTGCAGCAACAAATAGCGATCGATACCTATGCAGAAGAGATTTTAGGAAGTGCCAAAGTAATTATTGTTAGATTGATTGGAGGACAATCTTACTGGAGCTATGGATTAGAGGTGGTTAAGGAAACTGTGGCAAATACTGGTGCAGTCTTGATAGTGTTGCCAGGAGATGAGCATCCTGACCCGAATTTAACTAGCCATTCCACAACAACTCTAACTTTGGTGAATCAGGCTTGGCAATATTTCATCGAAGCAGGAGTTAGTAATTATCAGAATTTATTGAAGTTTATTGCCAAGGAATTTTTAGCAATTGCGATAGAATACCAAATACCGCAGCCAGTGCCGCGCATTGGCATATATGAATTTACAGCTCCTCAATCTTCTGTCTCCGTTTTAGAAGTTGATCCCCCCCAGCCCCCCTTGAGAAAGGGGGGAGAAGAAAATGCTTCCTCCTTTTTAAGGGGGATTGAGGGGGATCTCGGACTAGTGGCGATTCTTTTTTATCGTGCTCATTATTTATCGGGAAATACATCAGCGATCGCCGCTTTATGTGAAGCTTTACATGCAAGGAATCTCACGCCTTTACCAATTTATGTTTCATCCTTAAAGGAACCCGATGTGCAAGCGGAATTAATTCGCTATTGCTTGCCTGAATCTGGTCAAAAAGTTGATGTAATTATGAATACGACTAGCTTCTCTTTAGCGAGTTTAAAAACGGATACGCCGCAAGTCGATCTATGGGAAGCTTTGAATGTGCCTGTGTTTCAGGTGATTTTTAGTGGTGGGCTGAAGAAAACTTGGGCGAATGGTACGCAGGGATTAAATCCTCGCGATATGGCGATGAATGTGGTTTTGCCTGAAGTCGATGGCAGGATTATCACTAGGGCAGTTTCTTTTAAAGCGATGCAGGGGCAAAATCTTGCCTTACAAACGGAAGTGCTGACCTATGAACCCGTGCGATCGCGAATTAATTTTGTGGCTGATCTGGCGGCGAAATGGTTACAGCTAAAGCATACCAATGTGGGCGATCGCAAGATTGCGTTGATTCTCGCTAACTATCCCAATCGTGATGGCAGATTAGCGAATGGTGTGGGTTTAGATACGCCAGCGAGTTGTTTGGAGATTCTCAAAGCTTTGCGAAGTTCGGGCTATAGCGTTGGGGAAATCCCTGAAACTAGCGATGAACTGATGAAGTTATTAACGACAGGTGTAACCAACGATCGTGAATCCTTTGGGGTGCGTCAGGTCTATCAATCGCTATCCTTAGAAGATTATCAAAACTATTTCCAGAATTTGCCAGAGCTTGTCCAAAATGGAATTAAGTCAAGATGGAGTGAGCCGAGACAAGCAAAAGAATTTGAGATCGCTGGTATCCAATTTGGCAATATTTTTGTCGGGATTCAACCATCTCGTGGCTATGACCTCGATCCTACACTCAATTACCATGCGCCAGATTTAGAGCCGACCCATGACTATATGGCTTTCTATCATTGGGTGCGCAACAAGTTTAACGCCCATGCGATCGCCCATATCGGCAAGCATGGCAACCTTGAATGGCTCCCAGGAAAGAGCGTAGCTCTGTCGGAAAATTGCTATCCTGAAGCCGCCTTTGGTGCGATGCCGCATTTTTATCCCTTTATCGTTAACGACCCTGGGGAAGGCTCTCAAGCCAAAAGGCGATCGCAAGCGGTAATTCTCGATCATCTTACGCCGCCGATGACTCGCGCTGAGCTATATGGTGGTTTGCAGCAATTAGAAGGCTTAATTGATGAATATTACGAAGCGGAAACTCTCGATCCTTCGCGTTTGGGGATGATTCGCGATCGCCTTATAGAAACCATCAAGCAGGAACATCTCCATCAAGATTTGGGGATTTCCCTAGACCGTTTAGAGGATTCGCTGAATACAATTCTCACCACTGCCGATGGTTATCTCTGCGAAATTAAGGAAGCTCAAATTCGAGATGGGTTGCATATCTTCGGGCAATGTCCAGAAGGTCGGCAGTTAAGGGATTTAGTCGTTGCGATCGCCCGCAATCCTACAGCTAATCGGATGGGTTTGACTAGAGCGATCGCGCAAGATTGGGGTTTAGATTTCGATCCATTGACTGCGGATTTAGGTGATTTACTTCCAGCAAGTTCTCATCCACGCTTAGCGAATTGTAGAATTATTGGTGATGCGGTTGAAGTTATAGAGGAATATGCGGCGGATTTGGTGGCACAGATTATTGAAGAGATCCCCCCTACCCCCCTTGCAAAGGGGGGCGAAATTGCGACAGAACTAATATGGATTCGCGATCGCCTTTTGCCATCTCTCTACAAAACCAATCAAGAAATCACGAATCTCCTGCGTGGACTCAATGGTGAATATATTCCAAGTGGCGCATCAGGAGCACCAACTAGAGGCAGACCCGAGGTACTGCCCACTGGACGCAATTTCTATTCGGTGGATATTCGTGCAGTGCCGACAGAAACGGCTTGGGATATTGGGCGCAAGGCTGCGGATGTGCTGATCGAAACCTATACTCAAGAACATGGCGAATATCCGCAAACCTTGGGGCTATCGATTTGGGGAACTTCGACAATGCGAACGGGTGGCGATGATCTTGCTGAAGCTCTGGCTTTGCTTGGCGTGCAACCTGTTTGGGATGGCGTATCGCGGCGCGTGATTGATTTTGAGATCTTGCCATTGTCGATTCTGGGTCGTCCCCGTGTGGATGTGACCTTGCGAATTTCGGGATTCTTTCGAGATGCATTTCCCAATCTCATCGATTTATTTGATAGTGCGGTGAATGCAGTGGCGAATCTTGACGAACCTGCCGATCAAAATCCGCTTGCGGCAAAAGTTCAAGAAGAATCTACTCGCTGGCAATCTGAAGGGCTGACCATAGAACAAGCAGAAGAGCGATCGCGTTATCGGGTATTTGGCTCGAAGCCGAGTGCTTATGGTGCTGGTTTGCAGGGTTTGATCGAGTCGCAAAACTGGGAGAGCGAGCAGGATCTAGCCCGTGCCTATATTAATTGGAGCGCCTATGCCTACACTAGCAAGTCTGAGGGTAAATCTGCTCCTGAAGCCTTTAATCAACGGCTCGGCAATATGCAAATCGTGCTGCAAAATCAGGACAATCGCGAGCATGACATTCTCGATTCCGATGATTATTATCAGTTTCAGGGTGGGATGACCGCAGCAATCGCCTCGATATCTGGCAATGCGCCAGAAGTATACTTTGGCGATAATTCACGGATGGCACAGCCCAAGGTTCGTAAATTGAGTGAAGAGATTGCGCGGGTTTATCGATCGCGTGTCGTCAATCCCAAATGGATCGCAGGAGCGATGCGTCACGGTTATAAAGGAGCTTTTGAGATGTCGGCAACGCTCGATTATCTGTTTGCTTATGATGCTACGACTAACTGCGTTTCGGACTTTATGTATGAGGGAGTTTCGGAAGCCTATATCTTTAATCCTGAAGTCCAGAATTTCATCAAATCTAGCAATCCTTGGGCGTTGCGAGATATGTCGGAACGCTTACTAGAAGCGAATCAGCGTGGGATGTGGCAAGACGTGACTGCGGATATGTTGGATCGCCTAAAGGCGATCGCTAATGATGCCGAAGGTGCGATCGAATCTCAGACCTAACTGTCTATAGCTAACTTTGCGATCGCCTATTCAAGACAAACTTAAATAATCTGATACAGAAATAATTGCAATATCTTGAAATGGATTTAGCACAAGCAAATCTTGATCGCCAGTGATGATGTAACTCGCCTTACCGTTGACAGCCAGTTCTAAGAACTTATCATCTTTGCGATCGCGACATGCAGTAATTTTTTCCTTGATTTCGATGATTTCTGCATCGACAAAAAATCTAGCAATGAATTGTACACGCTCTTCCATTGATAAATATTTATCAAATTTTTTGCGCCTTAGAACTTCCTCCAGTTCTAAGATAGTTGCTGTGGATAGTAAAATATTATCTGTGGAATAAGCAATGTTAAATGCTTGTCTTGGCAAAGAACGAGGAAACATCAAAGCACTGACAATGACGTTCGTATCAAAAACAACTCGATTAATCTTCATCAGCAAGAATTGATTCTAAAATTTCAGGAGTTAGTCCGTTCTTTTCAGCTTGATAGCCAATATTATCCATAATTTGCATTAAGGATATTTCTTTTAACTCTTTTTGTACCAAAATATTAAATAGCATTTCTATCTTTTTACGGTTGGTAGAGTTGATTTCCTGATAAGCCTTAGCAACTTCAGCATCGACTTGAATTGTAATACTTCCCATGTTAATAACCTCTGATAATTGTTTGTAAAATCTCTGGAGTTAATCCATTGGCTACAGTCTCATCACTAAGTCTATCCATTGTATTTTGTAATTTACTGATTTTCAAGGCTTGTCTCATCCACTGATTGAGCCATGCTTGAATCTGTTGTTGTTGCTCTGGTTGTGAAGATTGAAATGCTTGGGCAATGTCTTCGTCTATTTGAATAGCGATCGTTTTCATGTTTTTTATCCTCATTTATTTAATTTTAAGAATTCTTGTTTTGAGTGATTATATGGTTAAAAATTTTCTCACAGAGAATTTTAATTTTGCGATAGTTTTTTAATGACCATTTAGTATCTTGTATAAATTTGACAGCAGAATCACAGAATGTACCTTTTGCTTTGATTGTTCCAGATTTTTCAGCGAAAACTGCCCTCTCTAGTGGCTGTGGTAAAAGACTATCAAGATACTCTCCTAAAGGAATCTTAGGCTTTGAATATTTTTTGTAATCGATAGAATTTATATCTACTTGATGGTTCTCAAACTTATTGGCAACTATTTCTCTTAGTACTTCAACTGGTAGAAGGTTTTCAATTTCTTTTACTTCAAGAAGATAAAATCTATCGCCTAGCATGTCGGTATATATTTGCTTACGATCGCCTTTGGTGGCTACATCACCATCAGCGATAAGAAAAGCATGGGCGCAAACATAACTAGCTTTAATCTCTTTTGTTTCTTTTTCATCTGGCTCGAAACTCCAATGGGTTAAATTTGCGCCTTGATATTCTACAAACGAGTAATGGTAATCTTCTTTTAGTTTAATTAGTTCACTATATTTTTTAGGATCGCTATACTCTAACTCATCAATATATTTTTTCATGTAAGCTTTGAGATAAAGACGATCTGTTTTACCTTCAACCCAAATTGTTGCGTTAGTAATAAAGACAGATGAGTTTCTTACTCCTAAGTCAAGTAGTATTTCTCTATCGCGTGGTGAAGATGGGCGAATATGAAACTGTGGTTGAGTATCTTCATGTTTAGAGAAATGAAATACTGAGATATTGGCAAAATCAATTGTCATATCTAGGAAATGATTAGAGTGAGAAGTGATGAAATATTGATGTCGATCAACTTTTGATAGTACTTCTAAGAATGCTCTTTGCATTGACGGATGCATAAACATATCAGGTTCTTCCATAAAGAAAAGACACCTTTCTTTTTCCATAAAAATGTTAAAAGTACAAATAATTAGATTTTGTAAACCATCACCTAAGTTATAAATTGGAAATTGAGGCTCCTCACCAATTTTAATGTGAACTACTTTTGGCTCTTTCTCTCTGGGTATTAAAGTTACTTCTTTATTCTCAAAAAAGTTCTCCGATAGAAACTCCTCAAACTTTCTCACCTGTTTTCTTTCATCTGGTTCACCAAGTAGTTTTTCCTTCAGAGTTTGATATAACTCAAGCCCTGTAAATATTTTCATATTCTCTAATAGAGTATCTTTGCCAAAGTAATCTTTCTTAGTTCTATTTTCGTATACATTATGTTCTTTCTTTATTCTGCTTTTACAACTTATATTCTGATCTTCTAATAAGGGACGCATCCCTCTAAGACTAGGTATGTAATATCGTCTCTCACTACCCAACTTTAAATCAATATTAAGTTTGTCAAACTCTTTCTTAGAACTTTCACCAATGAACCTAATTGGATATGCATAAAGCTCTTCTTTTTTAGCTGTGGTTTCAGTTATGTTGATAAGGGTTTGCAAAATATCTTCAATAACTTTATATATTGGATTATTACAATCAATAAAGTCTCTGTCTTGAGCTTGTAACTTTTCCTCTATGTATGTGATAGAAATATCTCCAACTACCGTTACATTTGGGCGTGTATTAGTAAAAACCAATTGAAAGTCCCTATCAAGTTCTTTTAGTAAATTATGGCAATCTGTTGCATCATATTTATTCGTTTTATATCTAAAAAATTTTAGATAGAATAAAGAGCGGATTAATCTGCTCTTACCACAATTATTTGAGCCGATAAATATATTTACTAAAGATAATGGCTCAAGTGATTTAGATTCACCAACTGAATAACTTAAGAATGGCTCTTCAGAAGGTAAAAGTATTTCTTTGTATCTGATTTTATCTTCCATATTTTTTTAAGTGCTAGATTAATAACGCCTCAATTTTGCCGATAACTTCATCAATAATACTTGCAGAAGCCTTCTCAATAAAATCAATCTTTCTCGCTTGCCAATCTAAACTCTTAATCTGATCAGCAAGAATCACTCCCTTAGCCTTAGTATCCGTGAGCTGAACTTCAAACTTCCATCCCTTAATTTTAGAAGTAATCGGACAAATCAGAGCCAAATTAGACCTTTGATTATAGGCGATCGGCGAAATCACAAAAGCGGGACGATATCCAGATTGTTCATGTCCAGCCTGTGGATCGAAATCTAGCCAGACAATATCACCACGATCAGGGATGTATAGCTTTACCATACTTCATTCCCAACAGAAACACCCGTAGGAATTTCTGCATGGAGATGCTCAGAGGTCATGCCATTCAGCAATTCATCTAGAGTATATTTTTTACGCTGATGCGGTGTCAAAACAATCTTGCCATCAATAATATCAATACTGATTTCGCTTCCAGCTTGAATTTGCACCTGTTCGGCTATAGCTTGAGGAATGCGTACAGCCAAACTATTACCCCACTTAGCGATCGCGGCAGTCATAAAAATCACCGTCAATGTATCTATATTGTATCTACATTAGCTTAATTCACGGCTCATATCAGTATCAGTAGAGATAAATTTACGATCTTTGGTTTCTTTGATGCGATCGCCTTGCTAATTCGTGATGATGGATTTAGGCGATCGCTATTTTTCATGGCAAAACCTCACCTAGCTCAAACTGGAGTTACAGAAAATGTAACAGCGTTAGGCGATCGTAAATTATGTCCTAAACTAAAAGCATAGAAGTATAGACATCTTAAAATCAGCATTATGAACACTTGTTATCGAGCCACTCTCATTAGTCTGTTAGCTTTAGCCTTAATAGGATGTGCAGTCCCAGACACTCGTAATCCTCAAGTTTCACTAATTAGCACAGTGAGTCCAGCGCCAACTAATATCGCTGAATCTCCAAAACCAATTATTGATAATCGTCCAAATAATCGCAAAGTAAAACTGGATGATCGATTAGTTCAAGCAAGTACCAGTTTTGGATTTAATCTATTTGATCGCATTGCCAAGCAAGATCCTAATAAGAATATATTTATCTCCCCTTCGAGTGTAGCGATCGCCTTATCGATGACCTATAACGGCGCGAGTGGCGAGACCCAAGAGGCGATCGCTAAGGCTTTAGAATTGCAAGGCATCAAAATAGATGAGGTGAATGACTACAATCGGAACATCCAAAAATTACTAGCCAATGGCGATACAAACGTCGAGTTAAGTATTGCGAACTCACTCTGGGCGCGAAAGGATATTGCATTAGAGAAGACTTTTCTAAATAAAGTGAAGGAATTCTATCAAGCCGAAATCAGCAACCTTGACTTTAAAGATCCTAATGCCGCAAATACGATTAATGCTTGGGTAAAGAAAAATACCAAGGACAAAATCGATAAAATTGTTGATCGCATTGAGCTAGATAGTATGCTCTTTTTAATTAATGCAGTTTACTTTAAAGGTAAATGGGAATCTCCCTTTGAAAAATCTCTCACTAAGCCACAGCCCTTTACCCTTGCTGATGGTACAAAGATCCAACATCCTGCCATGTCGCGATCGGGTGAGTATCGCTATTACGACGCACCGACTTTTCAAGCGATTAGTCTTCCCTATGGCACTGGACGCTTCAGTATGGAGATTTTCTTGCCAAAGTCTAAATCAAATCTTTTAGAGTTTCAGAAGCAACTGACTGCAAAGAATTGGCAAGAATGGTCAATGAAATTCACTCGCAAAGAAGGCTTGATTCAATTACCGCGCTTTAAAGTGGAATATGAGACTAGTCTCAAATCAGCTTTGGAAAATATGGGTATGGCGATCGCATTTGAGCCAGACAAGGCAGATTTTCGTAATCTCTCAAACGTTAAAGCCTTTATCGGAGACGTAAAGCATAAAACCTTTGTCGAAGTCAACGAAGAAGGAACAGAAGCAGCCGCAGCGACTTCTATCGAGATGAAAGTAACCTCAGCGATGCCTTCTGAAGAACCTCCATTTCAGATGATTGTCAATCGTCCATTTTTCTTTGCAATTAGCGATCGGCAAACTGGCACAATCATCTTTATGGGTGCAATTAAAAACCCCAAATAATAAAAAAGCCCTGCATTACAGGGCTTTTTTATTATTTGGGCGACAGATATACGCCAAAGTGACGTAATTGTAGATAGTAGGCGATCGCTTATCATCATGTTTATATAATACTTAAACTGCTTTTATATGAAGAACTGCGATCGTATTACTGCTACTAGTTTATTAGCCTCATTACTTATGGGAGTGAGTGCTTCAGATAGTGCTAGCTCGGCTACTTTACCTATTAGCCAATCGTCGCCTATTGCAGTCATTCCAACTCAAAAGCCAAGAAATTCCGAGCGTAATCGCCAATTAAATCTTGATACACGATTGATTGAGGCAAGCCATCGTTTTAGTTTCAATCTATTTGATCGTATTGCTAAAAAACAAATAAATAAGAATATATTTATTTCACCTCTAAGCATATCACTCGCCCTATCAATGACCTATAACGGTGCGAGTGGAGAGACTCAAAGTGCTATGTCGAGAACTTTAGAGGTGCAAGGTATTGCGATCGGAGAAGTGAATAACTTCAATCGAATACTGCAAGAATCGCTTTTGAATAGTGATAACGGCACTGAGATTAGTATTGCCAACTCACTGTGGGCAAATAAGGATTTTCCTTTAAAACAATCGTTTGTAGACAATACAAAAACTTACTATCAAGCAAAACTAAGCAATCTTGACTTTAGCGATGTCAATGCCGCAACTATCATCAATGATTGGGTGAAACAAAAAACTAAAGGTAAAATCAGTAAAATCATAGAGGAAACGGACAGTAGCACTACAATCATTTTGGTTAACGCTATTTATTTCAAAAGTGGATGGAGAAAGCCTTTTAATAAGTCAAATACTAAGCCAAAGCCTTTTACTCTAGATAATGGCACAAAGATTCAACATCCAGCGATGTCACAGACAGAGTTCTATCCATATCTTGACACACCTGAGTTTCAAGCTGTTAAACTTCCCTATCGGTCTACACGCTATAGTATGGACATCTTCTTGCCGAAGTCTACATCTAATCTAACGGTGTTCCAAAAACTATTAACAGCAAAAAATTGGCAGGTTTGGTCAGATAAGTTTGAGAAAAGAGAAGTATTTATCCAATTACCAAGTTTTAAAATAGAATATGGTATTGATCTCATTAATACTCTCCAAAATATGGGTATGCAAATTGCTTTTAGATCAGATGCAGACTTTAGTAATCTTTCAGCAGAAAGAGCCTTTATCAATGAAGTGAAGCACAAAACTTTTGTCGATGTGAATGAGCAAGGAACTGAAGCGGCGGCAGTTACTTCTGTTGGTATGACAAGAGGGCTTAATTCACCAGACTCAGAAAGTGCCCAGATGATTATTGATCGCCCATTTTTCTTTGCCATTAGCGATCGCCAAACAGGCACAATCCTCTTCATGGGCGCAATTAAAAATCCATCTAAATAAGACAAATCCCCGACTGATATATAATTAAGCACATCAAGTTTTGTAATACAGCAATATTGTGACTGAAATCTTCCCCAATCTTGAAATTCAAGCAAGATTACTAGAACTACGCAAAGTACTGCAACGCACTAGTTATGAATACTATGTCCTAGATGCTCCCACAATGGAGGATTCAGTTTATGACGCGCTCTATCGGGAATTGCAATCACTTGAAGCGCAATATCCACAACTGATTACGCCTGATAGCCCCACGCAGCGCGTAGGCGAGAAACCAACCACTCAGTTTGTATCAGTTCAGCATCACATACCGCTTTTTAGTTTAGAAAACGCCTTTGTTTCTAGTGATGTGAAAGCTTGGCAAGAAAGATGCCAAAAGGGATTAGACAAGCAAGGATTCTTAGATAGTGTTTGCGAATTGAAGATTGACGGATCTGCGATCGCATTAACCTATGAACATGGGGTCTTAGTGCGCGGAGCAACTAGAGGCGATGGTACATCAGGCGAAGACATCACCCCTAACATTAAAACCATTCGTTCTATTCCCTTAAGATTAAATTTAGAGAATCCACCCGATCGCCTCGAAATTCGCGGTGAAGCATTCTTACCGATCGCGGTTTTTGATGAAATTAACCAAGAGCGATCGCAGCAGGGAGATGCCCTATTCGCCAACCCCCGCAACGCCGCCGCAGGAACTCTCCGTCAACTCGATTCCCGCATCGTCGCCAAACGCCGACTTGATTTCTTTGCTTATACCATCCATATTAATCAGGCAGATTTTGCGAAGCAAAATCTGCCTGATATTTCTTCTCAATGGCAAGCTCTGGAATTCCTCCAAACAATTGGCTTTCGCGTAAATCCAAATAAACGACTCTGCAAATCCATACAGGAATTGCAAGAGTACTATGACTTTTGGTCAACGGAACGGCTCAAACTTCCCTATATGACCGATGGGATGGTGATGAAGCTGAATGACTTCTCTCAACAAGAACAACTCGGTTTCACCCAAAAGACTCCCCGTTGGGCGATCGCATGGAAATATCCCGCCGAAGAAATGCCCACAATCATCGAATCGGTCACAGTCCAAGTAGGACGCACAGGTACTCTCACACCAGTTGCCGAATTACGCGCCGTACTACTAGCTGGAACAACCGTTTCGAGGGCAACTCTGCATAATAGTGATCGGCTAGCTGAACTAGATTTACATCTTGGGGATACGGCGATCGTGCGAAAGGCGGGAGAGATTATTCCTGAAGTAGTGCGCGTACTGCCTGAATTGCGTCCAAATGGTGCAATTCGTTTTGTAATGCCTACCCATTGCCCTGAATGCAGTCAACCAGTTTTTAAGCCAGAAGATGAAGCGGCTACTCGTTGCATTAATTTAGAATGTCCTGCGATCGTGCGGGGTGCGATCGAGCATTGGGTCAGCCGTGATGCGCTAGATATTAATGGAATTGGCGAGAAATTAGTCAAGCAATTAGTTACTGAAAATCATATAACTTCCGTTGCCGATCTTTACGATCTGACTAGTGACCAGTTACAAACCCTTGATCGCATGGGGCAAAAGTCAGCCGACAAGATCATTGCAGCGATCGCCCAATCCAAAAATAAGCCTTGGGCGCGAGTCCTCTACGGTTTGGGCATAAGGCATGTGGGTAGCGTAAACGCTCAAAATATTGCGGATAATTTTCCGAATGTGGAGTTATTAGCAAGGTCTACGCCCGAAGCGATCGCTTCTATCTTTGGTATCGGTGAGGAAATCGCCCAAGCTATTTATGAATGGTTTCGCAAAGAAGCAAATCAGAATTTGATCCAGCGTTTGCAAGTGTCAGGGCTACAGTTTGTGAGCGAGAAAAAAGATAATCAGGCGATCGCTATAAACCCCAATATCACTGGTAAAACTTTTGTGGTCACTGGGACGTTGCCAACTCTAAAGCGAGATGAAGCTAAAGCTCTCATTCAATCCGCAGGCGGCAAAGTAACTGACTCTGTGAGCAAAAAAACAAATTATCTAGTTGTTGGAGCCGACGCTGGCTCGAAGTTAGAAAAAGCCCAATCTTTGGGTGTGCAATGCCTTTCAGAAGAAGAGTTATTAAATTTAATTGACTCGTAAGGCGGGTAGCCCTGCACTCAAGTGCGGGCTAAGAGCTAAAGTCGGTTGAAACCGACTGAAGAAATTCGACCCGTTCAGCAATTCTCATTATGAAACCGATTTTTATAATGAGAATTGCTGCAACCCGTTTCAACGGGTTTTAGCTTTTAGCCCGCACTTGAGTGCAGGGCGTTTGCGATGAGTGCAGAGTACAAGGGAGCTTTTTAACGGGGGCTGGGGGAGATCTATACTTACAAAAAAGCCTATAAAAAAATATGACAAGTTTTGATTACGATTTATTTGTGATTGGGGCGGGCAGTGGCGGACTTGCCGCCTCCAAACGTGCCGCCACATTTGGCGCAAAAGTTGCGATCGCAGAAGGTGACCTCGTAGGTGGTACTTGTGTGATTCGTGGCTGCGTACCCAAAAAGCTAATGGTCTATGCATCACATTTTTCGCATTTTCCTCAAGAGGCGGCAGGTTATGGCTGGGAAATTCCCGCAGGCAAGCTTGACTGGAGCAAACTCCGCGATGCTATTCAAACCGAAGTATTGCGCTTAAATAAACTGCACATTAGTTTTTTAGAGAAAAGTAATGTCGAGCTAATTTCAGGATTTGCCAAATTTGTTGACGCGCATACTGTGGCGGTAGGCGATCGCCAATTTACTGCCGAACGCATTCTGATCGCTGTCGGAGGTGAAGCCGCCAAGCCAAATTTAGCGGGTATGGAATATGCCATTACTTCCAAAGAAATGTTTTTATTGCCGCAATTTCCACAGCGTTTTGCAGTGATTGGGGGTGGTTATATCGGTACTGAGTTTGCAGGAATCATGCGCGGACTAGGGGCTGAGGTGACGCAAATAATTCGCGATCATTCAATTTTAAAAGGCTTTGATAACGATGTGCGAACCAATGTCCAAGAAGGGATGGTTAGCCACGGAATTAACTTTCATATTGGGGTTGACAGCGAATCCCTCACGATTGCTAAGCATGAGAACGATCTCACAATTTCCTTTAATGATGGTGATGGCAACGCCCAGCAAATCAACGTTGATACCGTTTTAGCGGCAACAGGTCGAAAACCAAATCTCGCGCCTCTAAGTTTGGAACAAGCAGGAATCGAAGTTGTTAATGGCGCGATCGCAGTCAAAGAAGATAGTTGCACCAATCAACCGCATATCTATGCGATCGGGGATTGTACCAATCGGGTGAATCTAACACCTGTTGCGATCGCAGAAGGTCGCGCCTTTGCTGATACGGTCTATGGTCATACGCCCAGATTCATCAGTCATACCAATATTCCCTCAGCAGTATTCTCTCAGCCCGAAGCCGCTACCGTTGGTCTATCTGAAGAAAAAGCACGAGATCTGTATGGCGATCGCGTAAAAGTTTATAAAACCAAATTTCGCCCGATGTTCTATAGCCTTGCTGGCGGAGAGGCAAAAACGATGATGAAACTAATCGTAGTCGGCGAAGAAGAACGGGTTTTGGGTCTACAAATGGTGGGCAAAGATGCCGCAGAAATCATTCAAGGCATGTCGCTAGTTGTAACGATGGGCGGTTGCAAAAAAGATCTTGACAACACGATGGCAATGCATCCCACTGCCGCCGAAGAATTCATGACGATGCGTTGATTGGTGAATGCAAGACAGCATAAAAATTATTTCATTTATACCAAAACACAAAGTGGCTACGCCACTCTGTGTTTTTAAAACCCTCAGCAATTCTCATTATAAAAATCGGTTGTTGGAAAGCCCGCCGTTGGCGGGCTTTCCAACAACCGATTTTGGTGTTTCCAACGCCTTCGGCGCTGGAAACACCAAAATCGGTTTCATAATGAGAATTACTGTAAAACCCTTACAGGGTTTACTTTTTAATCCACAGAAGTGTTGTCACACTTTTGTGGATTGGTATTACAGGATGGCAGTAAGGTAAGCGTTGCAGATCCGAAAATTGGTTACATGATTTAAATTGCTGATTGTTGACTAAATTATTGGCTACTGTAAAGAAATATTTAAAATAATGAGATTTCTTAAAAAATTTATATTCACTCAGCAATGCAATTCTTGTAAAGATTTATATGACTTTTTATGTTGAATATTATTCTTTAACTATTTTTTAATCATCAATCACTCTCCTACTGCCAAGCAGGGTCTAGTAATTAGTTCTCCCCATTTATAAGGCGGGGATCGCCTATCTGGCAATGATCCCCATTTTTGATGCTTATAATCGATGCATGATTGAAATTGATGTTATAAGTTTATCTCGCACATACTTGTCTGAAACTAAGTTTCAAAACTCATTTAAAATTTCTAACTATTCCTTTAGAAATACTTCTGACAAGACCTAGCGAATTTTTAAATCCTAATAAATTTAGCCATTTCTTGTGATGAACCCATTACAAAGCCTCAATAATCGAGAAAAATAATGTAACAGTTCTAAGTTCATTAAAAATCTCTCATAAATTCAGTTGGCTCAAATTTTTTTCATCAATACTTATTTAAATTTACTTATATATTTAAGGACTTAACAGAAATGATTGAATCTATACATTGCCCTAATTGTGGTGCGATCGCTGAACGTCACCACCTTTCATATCTCGCTCAAGTCAAGACCCAATGCGAAGCATGTGACTATCTATTAGTAATGTGTACTCGTAGTGGCCATGTTCTAGAGTCCTATGCTCCAGGATTACCATCAGAGCCACGACCCAAGCCAATTTCTATCCGCTTCACACCTCTAGCCCAACAACCTCACAGCAATAATTCTCGTAGAGATATTGTTGCTGTGAGCGCTTAGCTTCATAGTTAGAAGGCGAGGCAATTAGGATTTAGATGCAAGCACCTACAATAGAAAAATAGCTCTCTTAGATCTGATTCACCAGTTGATCAAATCTGAGAGAGCTTAAAATTTTATAGGATGAATTTATTATGGTTGCCCTACGCGATCGCTTCGATTTCGCTCAGCTAACCTATAGCTGTCGCCAAGTTTACCAGTACATAAAACCCAAGAATTGATTGGCGGCGCGAAGCGCCGCCAATCAATTCTTGGGTCACGAATGGCAGTGCTTTGCGCGAACTCTCCTCTTTTGAGATGTCAGTAGCAATAAACTTAATCAATATAGCTACCAAAAAAAGTTAAAATTCAAAAGCTTTAGGTCATCGACTACTAACAAAAATGTAAATCAATGACTGAAAGCTCAATCGGGATTTGCAACCTACCAAAACAGATCAACCAATCACCGATTACCCAACACTTAACACCAATTACCGTTCTGAAACATGGCTCCCATCGCCAAACTACTGATTGCCAATCGAGGTGAAATTGCCCTCCGAATTATTCGGACTTGCGAAGAACTCGGAATTCCGACAGTTGCTGTTTATTCCGATGTTGATCGCAACTCTTTGCATGTACAACTAGCCCATGAAGCTGTCTGCATTGGCGACTCGCCCAGCAGCAAAAGCTATCTAAATATTCCCAATATTATTTCGGCAGCTCTTACCCATAATGCCACTGCTATTCACCCTGGCTATGGCTTCTTATCAGAAAATGCCAGATTTGCCGAAATTTGTGCTGATCATAACTTGATGTTTGTGGGGCCAAGCCCTAACTCGATCCGCTCAATGGGCGATAAGTCCACTGCCAAAAAGACGATGCAGAAAGCGGGCGTGCCGACTATTCCTGGAAGTGAAGGCTTAATCGAGTCGGAAGAGCAAGCGATCAAAATTGCTGAAGATATTGGCTACCCCGTCATGATTAAGGCGACAGCAGGTGGTGGCGGTCGCGGTATGCGTCTGGTCATCAATCCTGATGATTTATTACGTTTATTACGTGCTGCCCAAGGCGAGGCAGAAGCAGCTTTTGGGAATGGTGGGGTCTATATTGAGAAAGTCATTGAGGAGCCACGCCATATTGAAGTGCAAATCTTGGCGGATATGCATGGTCATGTGGTGCATTTGGGGGAAAGAGATTGCTCGATCCAACGTCGCCACCAAAAACTACTAGAAGAAGCGCCTAGCAGTGCCGTCAATCCAAAATTGCGTGAAAGAATGGGTGATGCGGCGGTAAAGGCGGCTAAAGCGATTAATTATCTCGGTGTGGGTACTGTCGAGTTTTTACTGGACAAATACGGCAAGTTTTATTTCATGGAAATGAATACTCGTATCCAAGTCGAGCATCCTGTAACGGAGATGATCACGGGTATTGACTTGATTGCCGAGCAGTTACGAGTTGCCCAAGGCGAGAAGCTGCGATTCCAGCAAAAGGAAATAGAGATTCGTGGTCATGCGATCGAATGTCGGATCAATGCCGAAGATCCCGATCACAATTTCCGTCCGAATCCTGGTCGCATCAGTGGATATTTACCTCCTGGTGGGCCTGGTGTTCGCATGGATTCCCATGTTTATACCGATTATGTGATTCCCCCCTATTATGATTCGCTGATTGCGAAGTTGATTGTCTGGGGTAGCGATCGCAATGCGGCGATTTTACGCATGAAGCGGGCTTTGCGGGAATGTGCCATTACAGGCGTACCAACGACGATTCCTTTTCATCAGAAGGTTTTAGATGATGAGGAATTTAGATTAGGGCATGTGTACACCAACTATGTGCCATTGCTGCAAGCGAGACTTGCGGAACAAGAATAAAAAAAGCACCCCGACGGGGTGCTTTTTTTATTTAAAACTAAGTGCGATCGCTACTTGGTAAACCATAAGGCTCGATACCATTTTCTTTAAGTAATGAAGTCAAATAAGCAATTTCTCGATCCTTGTCAGCATCGATCGCAAAGCCTTCACCCAAATTATCAAGATCTTTTTCGAGAGCTTTGATTCTTGCTGTAGTAGCATCATTCCGCTCTTGTTCTGTGCGAACTACGCCAAAAGCATCATCAAATCTACGTTCTAAGGACTCTGTACCGAGCGCTATAACAAGGCTAAATGCTGATTTACTGCCCTTAAAACACCTATAAACCCAGTAGGCATAGACAACATCAAGTGACCATCCTTGAATGCGTGTTTGTCCTCTAACTGATTTAGTTGGTTCAACCTCAAAAGTTTCGGGCGTATAACCTTCACCTCGTAAGCTTTTGAATGGCTTAGAGATTAAAAAGTTTCGGGCGTAAACAGCATCATCACCAATACATTCAGCCGCTTGTGTTTGCGACATTCGATAACTCCCGTCAGGGAGCATGAAAGCATCAACGGTTAAACCACTGATCGCAACAGTTGCGCGGGTTGCTTTTATGGACTTACTCATGATTTTTGACTATTGGTACTGGTGCGATCGCCTAATTTTCCCTCTCGCTTGGCAGCCTCAATATTATCTACAACCCAAGCATAGATGAGGTTAGAAACGCTTCGCTTATCTAATTTAGCAAGTGTCTCCAAATCTTTTTTCATGTCAGCATCGAGATAGACGGCGACTCTAGGTAATTTTGATGGCAAGGTCTTCACAAGCAACTCATTCACAAGATTTTACTCTCTAACAATGACTATCAATATAGTATCTCTTATTAACTCTAGGTAGTGTTACTGTATGCTACACTAAAAAATCAGAATATATTGCTTTATTGTGTGAATTTATCCGATCTCGTAATTTTGACTAACCTAGCCCCTTGAAAGTAGTCATCAACGTAAAAATTGCTTGATCGTTTTTGTTGCAAATATCTAGACTTCATAGAGCGTTTTTGGAACGGAGCAAGCTAAAATTTGTCGCAGACACTTTTAAACTCAAATATTTGCAACTTTCTGGTAGTAGGTAACAGATAGATATTCTCAAATAGTTTTTAGGACGCGGAGATTTGGATTTTAATCGCGATCGCAAATGGACATAAAAAAAGCACCCCATCGGGATGCTTTTTTAATTAAATATGTGCGGCGCGTTTGTAAGCCTCATCCAAGACTTCGCTGAGCGTTGGGTGCGCGTGAACAATCGTCGCTAACTTCTGCACCGTTTGCCGATCGCGTATTGCTGCCGATGCCTCATGAATCAAGTCCGAAGCATGGATACCAATGATATGCACACCCAAAAGCTCGCCAGTATCTTCACGGTAAACAATCTTCGCGAGACCATCGGTTTCTCCCTCTGCGATCGCTTTGGAATTGCCCTTAAAGTAAGACTTAGCAGTGCCAACCTTAAAGCCTTCCGCCGCACCCTTTTCCTTTGCCTGTGGTTCGGTCAAGCCGACAAAGCTAACTTCAGGATGGGTGAACGCCGCCGCAGGAATGCTCTGATAATCGACTGTTGCAGGGCGATCGCAAATATTTTCGACAGCGACAATACCTTGAGCCGAAGCAGCATGAGCTAACATCATTTTGCCAGTAGCATCACCGATTGCCCATAGATGTGGAACTGAAGTTGCCATTGTGTCATCAACATCAATAAATCCGCGTTGATTTGGCGCAATACCCACAGTTTCTAAACCAAGATCCTTAGTTAGCGGAATCCGACCTGTGGCGACTAAGCAAGCATCTACTTCTAAGACCTCAATAACTTTCTTGGTCTTAGCATCAGTTAGCTCAATCTTGACAGGTGAACCTGCGGTAATTTTGGTGGCAAATACGCCAGTTCTGGTTTCGATGTCGCGAGGCTTCAGCAATACGCGCTCGGCAATCTTGGCAATATCAGGATCGAATCCTGGCATCAATACATCCAAAGCTTCGATCATCGTTACTTCAGAACCAAGCGCCGTATAGACATCCGCAAATTCGAGACCGATATAGCCGCTACCGATAATCGCGACCCATTGGGGCAAGGTTTCTAAACGTACAGCCTGATCGCTTGTATAGACGGTTTTGCCATCGATTTGAATACCGCGAGGAACAAATGGCTCGGAACCAGTGGCAAGAATAATGTCTTTGGTGGTGTAAGTCTTATCGCCAACGCTGACTTTTTGCACACCTGCTACACGACCACGACCTTCCAAAATATTTACGCCTAATCGTTTGAGGCTATTGGTCAAGTCGCCGCGCAATTTCAGTACTAAGTTGTCGGCATGACTTGCGATCGCGCCGCGATCAAAATTCACTTCACCTACCTCAATTCCTAACGCTTTAAGGTGAGACTTTGCTCGCATTTCCCGTACACGTCCCGAAGCCGCCAATAGTGCCTTTGAAGGAATACAACCGCGATTGACGCAGGTTCCGCCCATCACACCATCTTCAACGATCGCTGTTTTTAAGCCACAAGCGACTGCATGGAGGGCTGCGCCATGTCCACCAACACCAGCGCCAATAATGATCAAATCGTAATCAAATTTGTCCGACACCTAATCTTTCTCCAGTAGAATCGATCTACTATTTTTGCATCGTTTGTGCACCCTGTTAGCCTTGACAAGATATAGCTGCCAAGGAAATCACTACAGCTTATCCATAAAATTCATTAAAGCATCTTAATTGCAATAATTACTTATGCAGAATTTTGTAATAATTTAGTAAGGCTGAATCAAAATCTCCGCAGGAGTTCCCAGTTCTTTACGGGCTTCTCTAAAAATAGGTCTACACAGGGCAAAGAATTTGAGTCATTGGGAAAAACGATATGTTATGGCAAATGAGGGATAGTTAGGACAAATAGCAGAAAGTTTGGCACACAGCATCAGTAGATAGCAGATAGCTGTCTGCCAAATCTCAGTAATACTAATTCACAAAAGTGTGACAACACTTCTATGAGTTAAAAACCAAACCCTGTCAGGGTTCTAAAAACACAAAGTGGCTACGCCACTTTGTGTTTTGGTATTGGGAGATTAGACTGATTCCATGTATGGAACATCCTTATGCTGGCGTATCTTCGGGGACAAACCCAATCATCGGGCAAAGTCCAAAAGGAGTGTCAAGTTCGATGCCTGAGTCTGGAGCGTCAACTGTGGGATCGTTGGCATATCCATAGGTTTTACAGATATACTTTTGCATTTTTGACTCCAAATTTATAAAAAAAGTGGATTTGCCAGAGCAATTTGCCAGAGCATCTATGAACCTGGAACTACCCCTGACGATAAAATACCCCAGAAACGCAGAACCCCATGATGGGTCAACAATTCAATTGCGATCGCAGATACAAAGCCAATCATAGCAAGACGACCGTTCCAAAGTTCTGCTTGAGGAGTAAATCCTGTAATCCATGAATTACGCATCATTACTTCGGCAGCTTCAGCTTGTGGGTTGTTAGTTTGCATAGTCATTTCTCCAAAAATTAAAATCTATTTATCTCGCAACTTCCCATACAATCTCATGCTTATGGTGGAAATCATGTTGCAGAATAGCTAACAACGTATACTCTGCATGAATACTTCTTAAATATTAATCATGGCAGCTTAGAAGTGAACATGCAGTGCCTTGCGATTTCTTAAAAACCAAGAGATTTTTTAAAAGAGATTTTTTAAAAGTGTTGTTCTGCAACACTTTTAAAAAATCTCTTACTCACAAAATTTAAAAGTTATAGCCAATACCAACCAGAATGCCCAAATCAGTTGTACGCAAAAAGGCTAGATTTGCAGCTACATTAATCGTGAATGTGGATGATAGAGGGATGTCAATACCTCCCGTAAGCAATAAACCTACACTACTGTTAGAACCAGTATTAATTGCAATTCCACCACCTAGATAAGGAGAGAACTGAAAATCTCCAAAAGGCTGCTGCGGAGCAAAATCATAAGTTACAGGAAGTAGAATGGTTGCAAAGTCTCTCAGGATTAGAACATTTGGACGCACTGATATAGTCTCAGTCAAACCGAGTTTGCTAATAACGGCAAAGCTTGTACCACCTAAATCACTTCCACCAGTTAATCCGAAGTTAGCTCCACCTCCAAAATAGCTGGGACCAGAACGAGTAGACCTAAATATGCGGTTGCCATTACTATCAGTCGGAGGGGTAATTTGCGCAATGAAGTTGTCAGATCTTTTAATAATGCCTAAATTTTGTTGAGGTACGGCTGTCAGTTCTGCTACTGTTGACACTTCGCCTTCTGGCAATTGAATGGGACTTTGAGCAGCCTCTAAACTTGTCGAAGGCGGTATAGATCTACTGATTTCCTTCTTGTTGAGTGTGCTCGAACAGCTCTTTACCCATCCACATGGAGATGAATTAGTTGTCTGAGCTTCTACTCCAGCAATAGAATTCCCAATCATTAATAGAAAGATGCCAACGGAAAAATTGAATTTCATGGATTTTCTCTTTGTAAATCATACAGTTCTCTACATATCAAACTTGACATAGCCATGTTTGACATCATGAATGAATTGATTGATTACAGATAAAGTTTAATAGCAGCTTAAGGATTGGGATGGAGATCGTCTAAATATTCTTGATTAAGATATGGTCTCAAACAGTTATGGTGTAGCGTTTTTCGATCACGGTTTTAATGCGATCGCGACTATCAGCAGGCGAGAGATCTGTAGTTTTTTCGATCAACTAGATTCGTTTTTATACAGTGACTATTTTATAGTCAGAAAACTAAATTTACTCTTAAGGGAAAAATGGTAAAAGTTATTATGAATAACTTTTGTTTACTGCCGTCGATGTCGTCAAACCAACAGCTTCAGCATACTTGAGGTATGTTTCTACCGAGGCAATAACTACACGAGCTTCGATTGAAAATAGTTCGATTCCCCCCAAAGAGACTCTTACCCATGCATCAATGACGATGCCCTTATCCAAAATGCGATCAATGACTTCCGCCAAGCTAGAGGAAGAGTTGACTTTCTCGACTGCCATAGTAATGATCTCCTTGAGTTAACTATATCTAATACATTCACATGGTCATGTTTGACTTCGTGAATAAATTGATTGATTACCAATAAGTTTAAGATTGATGACATGAAATTATTCTAATGAGCTCAAGCAGGCAAGGTGTATCGGTTCTCGATCGCAGATTTAATGCGATCTCGACTATCAACAGGTGAAAGATACGAAGTTGTTTCAATCTCCCTGACCTCTTTTGCTAAGGATTTGTCTTTAATTGAATTTTGTAGCCAATTTGAGTAATCATGCAAATGTAAATGATATAGCCAAGTGTGATCGTCAACTCCTTCGGCAAGCTGAATAAACATAATGAGATTTTGCGCTTTTAAATTTAACTTGCCACCTTCGCCTCTAAAAAAGAAACAGCGATCGCTACCCAAATTACCTTCAGCATAGGTTCGCATATGCCGTTGACGTTCTTGCAAGGGGAGAATTACTTCAAATTCAAATGGTTGCTCTTTGGTATTGAGAAGCCAAGCTACTCCTGATCCTGATGCAAGTTCTGTGGGTAACGGAGCAATCGGTAGCTGATGTCCTATGGCATTACAAAAATCAGTAAATGTTTGCATTGGTGACTTTACCGCAATCAATGTATCAACTAGCAATAAAGCCGAGGTCGCCACATGTTCAGGATGAACTGTAACCATCAAAATGCCATTGACAGACTGGGGTAAAGTCACAGCTGCGTCCCATGTCGAAGGGAACATATGATGCACTTCGTCAATGACGATCCAATGCGGTCTACCTGTCCGTACACGCATTTCTAGTAGAGAAGGTAGTAATTGTGCAAGAAATAACGGGCGATCGTCGATTTTTACACCCATTAAATTAACGATTAGGTTCTGTTCTGGTTTACTCAAAGCTGTCAAAACTTCTGCTGAAGTAGGAATCTGCTGAGCATTTCCTAATACTACTGTCTGTTCAAATGGTTGATAGTCACCCTCAGGATCTATGATGCAGACCTGATAGCCTTTATCGATAAATCTCTCGATCAATCCCGTCGCTAGAGTCGATTTGCCACCACCAGAAATGCCCGCTAATAGAATATTGTGATTTAGCGGCTGAATATAGATATCTTGGTTGGCATCAAGCTTTCCTAATAAGATACGATGGCGATCAGGCAAAATTGAAGATTCTCGCAGATCTTCTGTAAGGTCTAGGGTTAATAATCGCTCGATTAATTCAACTACACCATCACCTCGACTTGCTTGAGTCACCCAATCCACTTCGCTCTTCACCGAAGGTAAGGCATTAGATACGGCTACAGAAAACTCACATAATTTCAGGAAAGCAAGATCATTCTCAGCATCTCCTACCGCTACTGTATTTCGGACAGACAATCCCATTTTGCTTAATGCTTCACTAAGCCCCGCAGCCTTGTTAACTCCCGCTGGCAAAACCATCACTGCCCCTTTGTTAAAGATCACCTGTAGATCTAGTCCCAGTTCTCTAATTGTAGTCAGTACTTCGTTTTCGTTGGGTTCCCATGTTGCGACGATTACTTTGCCGATAGAGAGGGGATCGATATTACGCGATCGCAAAGCCCGTAAAAAATTTTCAGGAGGTAAACTACCTAGCAATAATTCTTCGCGAGTTGTAGGGAAGTAGATTACGGCTCCATTTTCAGCCACGACACAATCAAATAAATCTACTTCGGGAAATACATCGCAAATATCTTCTAGCTGTCTTCCTGTAACTAAAATCAGCTTCCGTCCAGTTTTTTGTAATCGTTTAAGTGCATCTAGAGTCGCCTCTGATACTTTCCCATTCTCTGCTAAGGTTCCATCGTAATCTGTAGCTAATATTAAATAGTGCATAAGTTTTGAATAAGTACTTAATTGCCAAAAGTCGGAAAGTTTCGCCCGTTCGGGCGAAACTTTCCGACTTTTGATGAGTAATTTAGCTTAAAGCAGCTTTGCCAGACTCAGGAGCGCGTAAGTCATCTAGAGAGAGCGTTGGTGTCTCAGTATAAACTGAGTCCAATAGAACTTCTAGGACATCAGCATCGCGGGAAATAGCGATCGCCTGATGGGTAATTAATTCCCCGACATTGAGAATCACCTCATCATTGCGATCGAGAATCACACGAGTTACAGGACGACCCAAAGCACCTTTAATTCTTTTATCCTCGTATGCTTGAGTGCCATGATCTTGCAAATTACTTGCAGTTTCTTTTACCTGCTCCCATAGTCCCTTAGCTCCATCCTTGACCTGTTGTCCGACATTAGACCCAGTAACTCGCAAAGCATCGCCAGTGGTTAACCCAACTGCTTCTAACAGAGCTTGTTCCTGATGATGAGTCTTGGCTCTTTCAATTACTTTTGGAGTCACAATTTGACCTTCCACAGCCACAACTGAGCCTTCAGGCGTAAAAATCATCTTGTTCACTCGCCGACCTTGGGCTTGCTCAATACCAATATTTGCGCCAATACCTGTAATAGTACCTGACAATCTGTCGCCCAGTCTCTCTGTCACACGTCCTCCCGTTGCATGATAGAGTTCGTTGGTCATATTCAGGTTCCGAGCAGCCAAGATATGTGATGAATTCACAATCTGTCCTTCATGAATTAAAGCTATGCCGTCGGTAGTTTCTACAGTTTTTTGAGAAACTTTTCCTAATATAAAAGCTTCTTGTTCTTCGGTGTCAACAATAGCATTAGTAAAGCTAGTACCTGCAAATGTAGTCGCTTCTTGAAACTTCTCACCTGTAAATTGCGCTGCTTCTTGAGCTTTTTCTCCTGTAAATTGCGCCATTTCCTGCACTTTCCCACTTGCAGTTTGCATAGCACCTCTAATTCCGCCTACTTGCTCTTGCATTAGATCAGCAGTTTCAGAAGGCACAAAGGCAATATCTTCACCAATCTTGAGGGTGTCAGGAGCAGGAACAAAAGAACGTCCAGAGTAGGCATCCGCGAAGATACCACCAGACACTTCATATCCTTCGATCGCGCCACTAGTATCATCGAAGTAAAGGTCAACCATTGTCCCCAAATCACGCCCATCAAGAGTCATGATCCTCGTGCCTTTCAAGGTATTATCTCTTTCTAAAATATTCTGAATCTGTGGGAATTCTCTAGCAGAATCTATCGCATCTCTGGATGCTACAATTACGGCATCAGCGCCGATCGCCTGAACATTAGTTAAAGGCAATACCAACGCATCACTAAACCAACCACTCTCATCAACAAGAAAACCTAATAATTGATTACTCTCTTGATCAAAAACCAGGTCCACAATTGAGTTGAATTCTTCCCCAGAGTCATAGGCGACTATAGGCTTACCAATCATCCCTTTACCATTGCGCATTTCATTCTCCTAAAATTTGATAAAAGCCAACTTTAATTGACAGGTTTGTTAGTTTTTACAGGTTGGATAGTAGAGGTGCTTTTTACTTCAGCATCCTTCCCAAAATTAGGAGCGAAATCAATTACTCCAAAGTATTCCAATGCTACAACTCCAGCAGCAGCAATGAGCATTGCTAAACCAGTATATAAAGCAGAGTTATTTTTCTTTCCTACAAGTCTAGGCATATATTTTCTCGCAATTTTAGAGATGCATAGACAAATTTAAAATTCCTCTATGTTCATACCATTACAGAAGCATGTTTAGTTTCTTGATTGAATTGATTGAATTGAGTTACTTTGCAATAAAGTGTTACAAAATCTACTTACATCTATGCCTGTAAGTGCTTTCACAAAATAAATTACGCAAACCCATAAGGTTGAGCCCCTGCGGGGCGTTACCTTATGGGTTTGCGTTTGATCGCAGTTTTAAATACATCCTTCGACCGAAACACTGTAGGTATTGCCGATCGCATTGAGTCCACCCACAAATACATTGACTTGAAAAGGATTGCTAGGCGATTGTGGTACACCCATTAGTCTTAGCGGTTGACCAACCTTAACTGCTACATTATCTTTTTTATAAGCCCGACTAGAACTGCGATCGCGATACTTTAAGCTTAGCTCTACATCATAGTTAGCATTGTTTTCAGGAACAATAGTCGCCTCATAACTATTAAAAGAGCGATCGCTAGGCACAGAGAAATCAGTATTCCAATTGTTACTGGTTACTAATGTACTAAAAGGAGAAACAGTTTTTTTCACAGTCGTGCCAGTGCCTCCGATTACATTTAGAGGATAACATTCGTCTGCTTGAGCAGAGGATGTAAAAGGCAAACTTAGAAGCAATCCAAAAACGACCAAAAGCTTTGACTGAAATGATTTTAGAAACATATAACCTTCTTTAATTATTTAAATTGCCAGAATGGTCGGTGTTTTGTACCGACCATTCTGGATGTTATTATTTTGTGAGAATAGCTTGTAGCTTTGCCTCATCTTCATTTGAGAGAGAAGTCTTTAGAACTTTGCCTTCAAACCTGCTGAGATCTTCTAATACTTTGTCAGGTGTAGCTCTCCTGACTAACACAAAAATTGCTGAGGTGCTGGGCTCAATGGTACTGCCCACTTCTCGGATAAAGTTGTCATCAATCCCGATATCTGTCAATGCACCAGAAATCCCACCTGCGATCGCACCAACAGCCCAACCCAAGAGAGGATTAAAAAAAATAAAGCCAAATAGTAGCCCCCAGAAGCCCCCGCTTAATGCTCCCTCAGCAGTCAGCTCTTGAGTCTGCTTAATCTTTACTTTTCCATCTTTATTTCTGATCACGATCGCTGCATCTTCTAAATCAATTAGATGCTCTTTTTGCAGCTTTCGGAGTTCCAATATAACTACATCAGCAGTGAATTCATCTTTAAAACCAACAGCAATTAGACTACTCATTTATTTCTCCAGATTATGATTTTTGTTCTATTCGCAATGTTTTAGAAACCATTTAAGAATTATCTAGATCCCCCCCCAGACCCCCTTAAAAAGGGGGGAGAATTAAATTCTTCCCCCTTTTTAAGGGGGATTGAGGGGGATCTCTTAGAGCTTTTGACCGCAGAAAGTAATTCTTAAATGGTTTCTTAGAGTAGGGGGTAATTCATGAATTGCCTCTACTTTAAAGCGCACGTATTTGATGCATAAACCCTAAACAAAATTAGGATTTGACCTTGTTTTTGATCGCTTTAGCAGTATCAGAAGCTTTCCCAGTCAGTGATTTGAGAGCATCTCCTGTCTTGTCTTTGATATAGTTAGCTGCATCACCTGCCTTATCTAAGGTGTCATCTTTTACAGAGCTAATGTTATTTCCAGCTTTGTCAAAAGCCTTTTCTGCTTGCTTCACAACAGGAGGAGTATCTTCATTCGAGCTTCGCTTCATTTTGTCAAAATCAGAGGTTCCTTGAATTTCATTCAAACCTTGATTCGATGAATCGTCAGACGTGTATTCTGGATTAGTATCGTATGTACTACCCTTTAACGCATCTTCAGCTTTCTTCTGGATGTTAGGCAGAGTCAAGTTATCAGTGATTTGATCTGGAGCATTTTGAGCTGCGATCGCAGGATTGACGCTAGCAAATGCAATTAATCCACAGACTACGACCATGAGCACAAAGCGCTTTAGAAATTGTGCGATTTTCATAGAATTTCCTCATATTTAATTGATAATTGGAACTGAGTTCTTGCAAATACTATTGCAATCCAATGGTTGATTTCTTGAATGAGTTGATTGATTATGAAATAAAATGTAATAGCTGATTAATGACAAGTGACTTTCTTTTATAGAGAGAGTCACTTGTCTTAGAAACCATTTAAGAATTACTTTCTGCGGTCAAAAGCTCTAAGAGATCCCCCTCAATCCCCCTTAAAAAGGGGGAAGAATTTAATTCTCCCCCCTTTTTAAGGGGGGCTGGGGGGGTCTAGACAATTCTTAAATGGATTCTAAAGGGGGTAAGTCTGACTTATGTCTAGACAATGGGAGATTCTTTACGAGAATTAATTAGATGCAACGATTGCCTTAATCGTGACAGTCTTAACTCCTTTGATTTCCATTGCCAAACTTTTGACTTTATCAAGGTCATTTAGTAAAGGAACGGTTCCTGATACGACGACATTTGCATCTTTAGACTCTACAGTCAAATTACCTTTAGGGATATTCGCCTCTAACTTACTCCGAACTTCGCTAGCAAGATCGCTATCAGGTCGTTTTGTCGTGTCACCCATTGCATCATTGCGTTGTTCACGGGCGCGGATATCAGAATCCAATTGTTTTTTACGAGTTGCACTTTGAGCATCATCCATAGCTGCTTGAGTGTTTTGTGGTGAGGCAGTAGGGCTGCTACTAGGAGCAGGAGCTTCGGAGGTAGTTCGAGCATCGGTGCAAGCTACTACTGTAACTAAGAGGACATTAGTTAGTAGTAATGAAGCAATTTTTGTGTTCATGGAAGAAATCCCTCAATTTATTAGTATTTAATCGTTGTGAAAATCAATTTATCTTTGATGGAAATTTATGAATTCAGTAGACGCAATTCATGAGTTGCCTCCACTGAATTCTTCATCTCTATCTATCTCAAAGACACTTCGCCTGTTCTACTAGAAGCATTAGCAGAATCATAAATACCCCATTCATGGATACCGTGACGTTGTAAAATTGCTTCGGCTCGATGAATCTCTTGCTCTGAACCGTCAACCATCACTAAGTATTCTCCTTGATCTACGCGATCGCTATATACTTTGGCACGGTCTTTAGGAATGCCTAAGCCAACTAATCCGCCAATGAGTCCACCTGCGGCTGCACCGATCGCACCACCCGTTAGCGTAGTAGCCAGAGTCGTAGCCACAGCGCCAGCCAACATCACTGGCCCAACTCCAGGAATAGCCACAAGTCCTAGTCCAACTAGTAGCCCCGTTAATCCTCCAACGGCAACACCAGATGCAGCGCCTGTTGCAGCACCTTCACCCACTTTGTTGTCAAGATCGTTGAGATGCTGGACTTGTTGCTCAGCAGTAATGTCAGAATTGCGATCGACATTATTCCCAATGATCGAAATTTGATCCATATTAAATCCACTGTCTCTCAATTCACTGAGAGCCGATTCAGCTTTTTGATGATTAGAAAATGTACCTGTAGCCCGCTTGAATTGTCCGATCATAATCTTCTACTCCGTTAATCAAACTTAGTGGCTTAGTTTTACTTGGAAAACATAGGCTTTACTAAAGTATGTAAGTTGTTGGAATTAAATGTAGGATGGGTTTGCGATCGCGTAATCCATCATTGACACCTAATTGATGCGTTACGTTTTACTAACGCATCCTACAAAATAATTAAGACTTACTAGCAATATCAAATCTATTAATAGATAGAGTTAATATTAGTAATTTACCTATGTGACCTAGTCTCACACCTGCATGTAATAAATCATGTATAAGCAGATATCAGAAAGTGAATAAATTGTATAAGATGGTTTAATAGTACTTAAATCGTTACAACTAATATAGTTCTATTCCCTTTGATAAATATAGTAATTTAAGATTAGCTGAAGGAGAGATTTTCTGTCCTAAGTAAATAGGTGCAACTAAATATAAATCTCTAAAACCTATACTGATTATTGTATAGGTGGTACAGATTTTAGATCTGGGTTTTAATTATTCTGAGGTTTCTAAATGATTAGAGACAATTGATGAATTAATTCTAATCATTTAGAACGAGATACTTTTTTGTTTTTGCTAATCTTTAAGAAACTAGATATTTGCATTGTAAAGATTTGTTTTGTTTTAGTACAAATCATTCAATTCATACACTCTTCAAGCATGAAATCAAACAATAGCCTGTTAGTTTAGGGCTTGACTCACGAGTACATGTACAAAACTTAACAGGTGAAACAAATGGCTAGTATTTTAGATAGTGGCAACGCTAGTAACTTTAACGATCCAGTTACTGCGGTACTGAATGGTGTTAAGAAAGGACTTCTTTTCGCTTTTGGGTTTGCACTAGTTTTGATGTTGCAAGTGACATTTTTTAGTTCTGGGGCGATCGCATCTCCTTTAGCAAGCTTTGGCAGTCAAGTTGACAAAATGACGCAAGGTGTGAAGACAGACATGGCGATCGACAAAGCCGCAGGTATCACTAAGGAAATCGGTCGCGATCTTCGCGATGGTAGAACTGATAAGGTGATTGATAAACTTGCCGACACCTCTAAAGACATTGCTAAAGAAGCTCAAAATCGCGCCAAGGATTTAGCCAAAAACGTGAAAGAAGGCACCAAGGAAAATATGGGCAAAGCCAAGGATATGGCTAAAGATGCCAAGAACAAAATTGGTGATGGTGTTGAGAAAACTAAGGAAATAGCAGGCGATCGCGCTGATGACGTTAAGGCAAATACCAAAGACCTATCTGACAAAGCTGGAAACAAGGTTGAAGAAGCAATTGACTCTGTCAAAAACTTCTTAGGTCAGTAAATTCGGTAACTATGGATAGGTGATGATCTGCGCCGACTATCCTCTCATGCACAAATACTTGAAATAGATAAACGGAGAGAATCTTATGGAATTTATTTGGTTTATTTTGATCGGACTCGTGGCTGGAGCTTTAGCTGGTCAGATCGTCCGTGGTGGAGGCTTTGGTGTGCTGGGCGACATTATTGTCGGGATTGTCGGTGCATTGTTGGGCGGCTTCCTATTTAATACATTTGGTGTCTCTACAGGCGGCGGCTTACTTGGCAGCTTGATCGTGGCAACCATTGGTGCGGTGGTTTTACTATATGGGATTCGCCTAGTTAGATCTGCTTAGAAGCTATTTACAGAAATATTTTTGTTGAAAGTAATGCTTTGCATTACTTTCAACAAAAATATTGGTTCTAGATTCAGTGTAAAGCACTGTAAGAATTACAGAAATGCTTCCAATTTCAAGGTTTTGGACAACTTGCAAACAAATTATTTATAGGACAAGTAAAAATGACTAATAGAACCGTAAACAGAGATGTCAATCCCACTGACCAAAGCGATGCGAATCTCGATCCACTTTCTGGAGAAGTAGGAGCGCATCCCCTCGGAACAGGTGTGGGAGCCGCAGGTGCTGGGACTGTAGCGACAGTCATCGGTGGCGCTGTTGGTGGGCCAGTTGGTGCTGTAGTTGGTGCAGTGATTGGCTCAGTAGTTGGTGGTTTGGCTGGGAAGGATGTTGCCGAACAAGTTAATCCAACTTTTGAAGAAACCAATTGGCAGGAGACTTATACTTCTAGCTCCTATGCTGAGCAAGACAAAACCTACGAAGATTATCAACCAGCCTACCGCACTGGCTATGAAGGCTACGATCGCTATGGTCATAGTGGTCGGACTTACAGCGAAGTTGAGACAGATTTGCAGCGCGATTATCAAACAAATCAAACTGGAAATTTGCCTTGGGAAAAAGCTAAACATGCAGTAAAAGATGCATGGGATCGTGCTTCTACCATGATTCGACGTTAATTAGGTCGCTAGCCAAAAGCTGAGCCACCCACTATACGGGCGGCTCAGCTTTTGGCTTTTTAACAAAGTGTAATGGAACTCATGTTCTATTACACTTTGTTTCGTAGTAGAGCAAGTTAATCAAGTCACTCAAGTAGTTAGACATTCCGATGCCATGATTTTGTAAAAGAGAAGTAAACATCTCTTAATTACACAAAGGAGCAATCTAAATGTCAGTAACACTCGAAGACAACAAACGTACTGCGATCGCAGTCAAATTGGCAGATATGAAAGCAACTCAAAACTTGCTGATTGCCAATGAAAAGAGTTTAATCGAGGCTTGTCCAGATCGAGAGATCACCAATCGCTTAGAAGGCTTTCTCAGAGACGATCAGAAGAATTTAGGCATTATCGATACTGTAATTGTGCAGTATGGGATTAAAGCTGAACCAAAATCGACAATTCATCAAGAGTTTGAAGAAGTCAGTAAAATGATGAAGAATTCAGATCTCTCTTTGTTTGATAAAGTAGCAAAGCATGAACTTCTTAAACACACTCAAGCAATGGCAGGAATTCTTGTTCACAAGGCTGGTCAAGTGGTAGGAGCAGATATTGCTGTCGCGATCGCCCCTCTCAATGCGGTCAACTTTGAAAATCGTGGACATGAAGAGCAACTCAAAGGGATCATGGAGTCTCTGAGTACTATGGAACTCACAGGCAAGCCTTCTGATAGCGGACTGTGGTCAAGAGTACAGGATTCCATCGCAGCCCTAAGTGGTATTGCTGGCAGTATCATTAGTCGTAACGACCATGAGATCAAGATCTGTGATCTTATTCGACTCGATCATACTAAGGTCTTTGCTCTGCTTTCTCAGATTAAAGCCACTGACGATCCTCAAAAGATAGAGGAGTATTTTGGGCAGGTCTACCAAGACTTGAGCGCTCACTCTGCCGCCGAGGAGGAAGTTATCTATCCAGTTGTGCGTCCTTACTACAACGACATTCAGCATCTGTATGACGAACAAGCAGAAATGAAGCAAAAGCTTGAACAGATTAAAGCCATGAACTGTGACGATACGGTAGCTTTTAAAGCTGCGGTAGAGATTCTGGCATCGGATGTCAGTGCTCACATTAAAGAAGAAGAGGATGAAATGTTCCCTCGCATTAATGGTAGTTTTGGCGATGAACAACAGAAGCAACTCGCGACTGATTTTAAGACTGCCAAGAGCAAGATTCAAGATCATCGACTCGCTTCTGCTTCTCACTAGATTTTCTAGTTCTTGCATCAAACCATATAGCGATCCTAAATGAGATGTGAGAAAGCCAAGGGGCTTAAGCCCCTTGTTATGGACTTTTACTTCTCACGATTTATTTAGGATTGCTATATTACAGGAGCGAAGATCATGATTAATTCTGAACGACCTTGGGAAACTTCTACAGAGCGACAAGTTATTAATGTTGGAGATTTCAGCTATCGCGACCGTTGGGATGCTTTTTTGGGATTAGCCGCTTCAACATCTTGCACAAGTGTATGTGTTAACAGTGTTCATACTCGCCACGTAAATTCTATAGGACTTACATAGCATATAGCCGTTCTCAATCTAGTGAGGTACATATGGTTTTATCCAAGCTATCTGAACAAAGGGCTTAAGCCCCCTGCCTGTAACTCACCAGCATAGAAATTGCTATAGCTATGATCATTCTTTTTAAGGGGAAACACCACTAATATCTCTTTAAAGTGAGCTAAGAAGGGCGCGATCGCTATGGGCATAGTGGTCGGACTTACAGCGAAGTTGAGACAGATTTGAAGCGTGATTATCAAACAAATCAAACTGGAAATTTACCTTGGGCACAAGCTAAACATGCTGTAAAAGATGCTTGGGATCGTGCTTCAACAAATATTCAACGTTAATAACTGATGTTGCATGGAACCCAAATGATGAATCTCCTGCTGCCAGCCTGACAGGTCAACCACGGGCATTGCTCCTACCTGAACAATTCGGATTTAGTAGGGGCTATGCCCCCGTGCCAGCCATCGACCTTTGCGATCGCAAAGGTCGATGAATAACTTTTTTGTTCCGAATTTTAAATTCGTCCGAAGTATTGTCCCCAGAAAGTTTCATATACTTTTTTGCCAAAAAGTACTGTCAATACAAAAGCTATTTGAGCAAAGTAAGGATTTAAACAGGTAAGAATGGGCGGCGCAAAGCGCCGCCCATTCTTACCTGTTTAGCACCACCATTTGAGTCATCCTGTTTTAGTAGGTGACGTTATAACTGTCACATTTGCTGTCATAATGCTTAAAAGCGCCAAAAGCCTTATACAAGAGGGTTTCTCTGAGCTAGTAGTGCTATAGGATACAAAACAGCAATCTATGGAAGGATCGACGATCATACTTACGGATGACGCAGGTAAGAGCTTGCCTTGTACTGTCGAAACCGCGTTTAAAGTGGACAGCACCGAATACTTGTTGCTGCAACCAGTGGACTTTTCCGTGCAAATCTTTGCATGGCAAGAAACTGATGACGAAGAAGAGACTGAATTAGTCGATGTCACTGAAGAGGAAATTGATCTAATTTTCCCAGTAGCTCAGGCGGTTTTAGCAGAACAAAATCTTTCCCTCAAACGTTCTGCCCATACATTGACCGTTCAGGGCGAATTACCTGAACCAACTGAAGACGATATCATTGAGATTGATACCGAAGAAGATGGGAACTGTGGTGAATTTCAAGAGTTAGCCCATTTCTATTATGAAGAGCAAGCTTTTTCTGTATTTACATCCCTAGATCCATTGATGTTTATTGCTAAAGTTGGAGATGATGGTCAACCAGAAATTCTCACTCCTGATGAAATGGTAGCCCTTGAGCCTTATGTGGAGCAATATTTAGACCATGTCCTCAGCACAGAAGATGCCGAAGAAGAGTCATAATTGGCTGTTTTATGGTGTTGCCGTCCCTTTAACTATCCTAGTTACTGGCTTCGTTAGCAGTTCTTGGTGGATTTGGGCAAGTGCAGCACCTAGCAATTTTGGGGCAAAGATTCGATTAACTATATCCGATGGGATGCCAACCCAAGCGATCGCGCAAGAGCTAGAAGCAGCAGGCGTAATTCGCTCTAGCTTGGCTCTGCGTTTGTGGGTTACGTGGCAATCATTGCGAAGCAATGAGCCAGTAGCCTTGAGAGCAGGAACCTATGACTTTGCTACTAATCAGTCATTGCCAGAAGTTGTTGCTCAAATTCAGACTGCGAAATCCTCGGAAGTTCGATTTACGATTCCTGAAGGTTGGTCGATCGCACAGATGGCAGATTTATTTGAGAAACAGGGTTTTTTTACGGCTAAGGATTTTGTGGCGGCAGCTCAGCGTGTCAGTCCTCGGCGACGAAACTGGATTCCTGAAGATGTGCCCAGTTTGGAGGGGTTTCTATTTCCTGATACTTATCAAATCTTGCCATCAGAAGCGACACCTGATCGCATAATCGATTTGATGCTTGATCGCTTTGAACAAGTAGCTTTACCTGTTTATCAAGAAAATCAGTCTGGTAAGCCGAAGGTCAAAGTTAGTCTCAAAGATTGGGTCACTCTGGCAAGTATTGTTGAAAAAGAAGCGGTAATTGAATCAGAGCGTCGGATAATTTCAGGCGTTTTTTGGAATCGCATCAAAAAAAATATGCGTTTAGAGTCCGACCCCACGGTCGAATATGGCTTAAATATCAAACAAACTCCTGAAAATCCACTTACTCTAGAACAGGTGCGGACTGATTCGCCCTATAACACTTATCTAAATGAAGGGCTACCTCCAGGGGCGATCGCTTCAGTCGGATTAGCTAGTCTCAAGGCAACTCTTGATCCTGCAACCACCGACTATTTGTTCTTTGTGGCTAAGTTTGATGGTAGTCATGTATTTAGCCGCACCTTAGAAGATCATGAAAAAGCATTGCAAGTGATCGACAAAAAAATCCAGCAAAAAACACCCAAACAGTAATCAAAAAACAAAAGAGAGTTGCGGCGCGAAGCGCCGCAACTCTCTTTTGTTTTTTACTGAACACTTAGGCGAGGCGCAACTGTTCTAGCGCAAAGCGCTGTAAAATATTCTTAATTATTTAATTAACATTTTTAAAATATTTGTGAAACCTTGGCAACTTATTTCTCCTGACTTAGTTTTGTCAGCACCAATTTACGCAATCACTCCACAAATAATGGGAACTCACGGTTTGCGCGGCTTGATTTTGGACGTGGATAATACATTAATTGGTGATGATGAAGCCGATGTGTCAGCGGAAATTCGTATTTGGATTGAGCTAATGCGGACAAAATATCCCATCTGGCTAGCTAGCAATAACTTTAGCGATCGCCGCATTCAAAGGGTCGCCGAGAGTTTAAATCTTCCCTATCGTAGTCGCGCAGGCAAACCTTCTCGTCGAGTTGTACGTCAAGTTCTCGAAGCAATGGAATTGCCAGCTTCTCAAGTGGCGATGGTAGGCGATCGCCTATTTACGGATACCATTGTCGGTAATCGTTTAGGCTTATTTACAATTTTGGTGCAGCCTCCTTGTGAAGAGCTTGTGTTCAAGCCATCGATTGCCACAATATTTAAAGCGCGATCGAGTTTTCTCCGCAATTGGGAAATTTGGATTGCCCGTAAATCTGGTGTGAAAATTTAAAAAATGGGTGTGCATAGCACACCCATTTTTTAAGGTTGCAAAGTCGGTGCTTCGACTGGGCGAATGATCGGTGGAGTAATTTCTGGCGCAGGCTTAAAGATCGCTGCGATCGCTTGTTGTAAAGTTTGTGCCATCACAATGCGATTTTCATAGGCAACAATTACGCGGACTAGGGTCGGCAATTTATTTTGAGTTGATTCTAAATAGAGTGGTTCTACATATAAGAGTGATTGTTCTATGGGAATGATCAACAGATTTCCTTGAATCACTCGTGAACCCTGACGATTCCAGAGCGAAATTTGTTGAGAAATAACTGGATCTTGGTTGATTCTGGCTTCGATTTGTTCGGGTCCATAGACAAGTATTTGTTTAGGAAAAGTATAAAGCAGAAGTTTGCCATAGTTCTCTCCATCCGATCGCGCCGCCATCCAAGCTACAAGATTTGTTCGTTCTTTAGGAGTGAATGGCAATAGCAGAATGAACTCTTCAAAGGGAACATCAGGTAAACTCGTAATCAAATAATATGGCTCCACCAAACGCGGTTTATCCCCATAGACTTCATTGGGGATTTGCCATTGATCTTCACGGTTGTAGAACACTTGAGCATCAGTCATGTGATAGGTCATCAAGCGTTCTGACTGAATTGAGAATAAATCCACGGGATAGCGCAAATGCTGCCGTAAGGCTTCAGGCATTGCACTCATGGGTTTAAACAAATCAGGAAAAATCTTTGCCCATGTGTGAATAATCGGATCGCTGGGCTCAGCAATATAGAAATTCACATTGCCGTGATATGCATCAATCACAACTTTGATCGAGTTGCGAATGTAATTAATTCCTTCTTTACCAACATCAGAATAGGGATAGCGATCGCTAGTTGTATAGGCATCAACAATCCAGTAGAGATTACTGGGATCATTAGCTTGATTATTAGCTTGTGACTTGGTGCTTGCCGCCACTAAATAAGGATCGCTGTCATAGCGCAAAAATGGTGCGATCGCCTTAATTCTTTGCATAATGTTCCGCCGAAACAGTAGCTTAGTTTCGGGCTGAAATTCTGGAGTTACCGCCATGCGCCAATCATTCAGATATTTGGCAAATAGCATTCGCCTCCACCATGAATCAAGGGCAAGCCCACCTCTTCCATCGTAAATGTTGTAAACATTATCATTGTCGCTAGGATAATCTAGCTCCTTTACCTTTGTGCCAGTCATCACATAGGTGTCAGTATTCTCTCCGTAATAAATACGGGGCTGACCAATCGGGATACTTGTTCGCACTGCCTCGCTAGAAGTGGTGAGAGGAGTACCTTCGGTGATGCCAATATCTTTAATGAAATATTCAGGTAAGCCCCCAGCCGCAACCCGATTGACAGGACTCAGGGTAAATCCATAACCATGGGTATAAATCAAATGTTGGTTAACCCAAGTTTGTGCTTCTTGAGGAACTGCCGCATAGTCTAATTCTCTCGCTGCGATGAGTACCTGTTGCTGACTAGCCGCAGTTTTGGATAGCTTCTCTTCATTAATCGTATAGCGATCAATATCCGCATCAGGAAAACTGTAATAAAGACGGATTTGTTGAAGTTGGCGATTGGTCGCAAGTAGTGGTTGTTTATCCCAAAGTCGAATATTCCGAACTGTAAGATCATTCTTTTGAATAGATTTTTCCGTTAATTTGCCCTGTGGATTAAAAACTTGAGAACTAATACTTTCAAGTCCAAAGGCTTCACGGGTTAAGGATATCGTGCGTTGAATATATGGCTGCTCACGGGCAAGTTCATTAGGCTGTACGATCAGTGATTGCACAGCAATCGGTAAACCCTCACCTAGCCCAAACGCCATCACCAGATATATAATTAGGGTTGCTACTACGGGCTTACGGCTGACAGGCTGGTGATGAAATCTAATCCATCTCAAAATCAAGTAAATAGCGATCGCTAAAGCTAAAATACTTAGTCCTGTGTAGACTGGCAACTGCACGACATTATCGGTATAGCTAGCTCCGAAAGAAACGCCGCGTGGTGAATATAAAAGTTCATAACGATTGAGCCAATAACTAAATCCAATGCTCAACATCACAACACCGCCAAGTCCGTAAAGATGGCGCTGTTGAGCGTGGGAAATGCCGATAAATTTACCTTCGCTCAGGCTATTCCCCGATAGCAAATAGGTTAAAAGTACGGCGATAAAACCATATAGACAAATACCGACTAGCCCAAATTCCAAAACTTCCAATGTGGGCAAATTGAATATATAAAAGCTAATATCTTGATTGAAAACTGGCTCAGTTCGTTCAAAACTAGTGGATTGAAAGTAAGGAATAATTCGCATCCACTGCCGCGAGATCACCCATGCTGTAAATGCACTAATCAAAAATGCGATCGCTTTCAGTAAAAACTTGGGGTAAACCAACAAGGAGATCGCCACCCCAATCGTCACGGCTGCTGGGAGTCGCTCTCTTACAATCTGAATTGCCAGTTGACCAATCAGATCTGGTCTAAATAGTAAAGGGGGAATTGGGGCAATACTTGGCTGAATGACTGACGGCTGCCATTGCGCGATCGCGACCTGTCCATAATGAATTATGAGCAAGCAAATTAGTAGGCTCAAGCCAAGAACTAGAGGCAATAGCCAACGCAATCGCAGAGAAGTTGGGATATATTTGGATGATATTGCTTGCTGCTTATTTAGTTGCTGATTTGGAGATGCTCGCCTTCGTATTTTTGACTGTTTCTGTTCAGCATCGCTAGGCAAATCATCATATTTCAGCGTTTCAGCAGTCTGCAAATTTCTAAGTAGATAGACTAAAGCGATCGCGAATACGGCACTGCCCAGCCCAATTTGCCAAGTAAGCCGCAACAAATACATTGGCAAGTAGCCCATTTCTTGAAACCATAAAATCTCGGCTCCCAATCGCGCCACGATTTCACTGGTCAAAACTAAACCCGCAATCCCCAACAATGCCCAAAGGTAATAGCGCTTAGACAAATTAAATGTGGTTAGTTTTGTAGAGATTAACTTCATAATTTTATCTAGAATCGTCATTATACCAAAACACAAAATGGCTACGCCATTTTGCGTTTTTAAAACCCTTTCTGGGTTTGGTTTCTAATTAACAAAAGTGTCGGCACACTTTTGTTAATTGGTATTACTTCAGTAGCACTACAGTGAGGGCTAAAAGCTCAGACCCTTTGAAACGAGTTGCGTAGCGAAATTCCTGTAGAAGCTAGAGGCGATCGCACTTTGTCAATTAATCAAAACTCATAACTTTTTCAGAAAAATACTGCTTTACATTACTTTCCCAGAAAAGCCGTTTTTGATTCAGGGTAAAGCGCTGTAAGTTGATGATACAGTCATTACAAGATCTTTTCTAACTAACAACAATGGGAAACCTTCAGGGACGCGATCTTCTTAGTTTGGCAGATTTGCAACCAAGCGAAATTCAGGAATTGCTAACTCTTGCAAAACAACTCAAAGCAGGAGAAGTCCAGTTTGACTTTCAGCGTAAAACCCTTGGATTGCTTTTTCGCAAAGCGTCAACAAGAACGCGAGTTAGCTTTACCGTCGCCATGCATCAACTGGGAGGACATGTCATCGACCTCGATCCAAATGTGACGCAAGTCAGTCGGGGTGAGCCGATAGAGGATACCGCCAGAGTACTCGATCGCTATTTGGATGTTTTGGCAATTCGCACTTTTGAGCAAGCTGAGTTAGAGACTTTTGCCAAATTCTCAAAGATGCCGATTATCAATGCCCTGAGCGATTTGGAGCATCCATGTCAAGTCCTAGCAGATTTACTAACTGTGATGGAAAACTTCGGCTCTTTGAAAGGGTTGACCCTCACTTATCTTGGAGATGGCAATAATATGGCGCATTCCCTGATGATTGGCTGCGCTCTTGTTGGCATGAATGTTCGCATTGCTTCACCAAAAGATTTCATGCCTGATCCTGCTGTTGTTGCTCAAGCAAAAGCTCTAGCTATTACTTCCGAAGTAATCGTTACAGATGATCCTAAATTAGCATCACTAGCAGCGCATGTCCTGTATACAGATGTATGGGCAAGTATGGGACAGGAATCAGAAGCAGAAGATCGGATTCCCATTTTTCAGCCCTATCAATTGAATGCAGGGTTAATGGCTCTGGCAGATAAAGATGCGATCGCCCTACATTGCTTACCTGCGCATCGTGGTGAGGAAATTACTGATGAAGTAATGGAAGGTGCACAGTCTCGCATTTGGGATGAAGCCGAAAATCGTCTTCATGCTCAAAAAGCCTTGCTAGCTAGCGTTCTTTAGATTAAATCCGCGCTTTGCGCGGATTTAATCTAAACTAACTTTCTGGTTCACTGTTAATTTCAATATCTAAAGTGTCTTCGTCAATCTGAATATACAAAATATTGGGCTGACAGCAAACCTGACAATCTTCTACATACGACTGTTGCATTCCTCCACTGAAATCAACAAATGTCGTATTGGTCTCCCCACAAAAAGCGCAGGTATATTCAGCAGTATCTTGCATGGCTTAAAATTTGATCGTATTGTACGCGATTAAATGGGCAACTTGAATATTTCTCAAAGTAGAATGAGCGATCTCAGGTTGTCGGCTGCGATCGTTCATTCATCTTCACACCACAAAAGCGATCGCACTCAATCAAACATCAACAAATTGCGATCGCCTGTTTTCTGGTTTAATATCCACGATTTGGTTTACAGACTGCAAAACTTATTGCCTCTGTATCCAAAAAACTGGCGATCGCCATTTCAAGGGTTGCTTCAATTGGATAATCTATTTCTTTGGCACGGGAAATAATTGCTGCTCGAATTCTCTCAGGCAAAAACTTTAAAATAACATCTGCATCTTTGGGTGAGATTCGCTCTAAAACTTCTACTTGCATAAATTTATTACTCCATTGGGATTTGGACAGCGATCTCGTAACCTGACTCAATGTCTATTTTTGATAATGAAATCGGCACTGAATAACGGTGACTTGGCTTTCATCGAAAGTATAAATAATCCGATGCTCCTGATTAATGCGTCTTGACCAATATCCTTGCAAATCAAACTTTAGTGGCTCAGGTTTTCCAATTTCCTTTGTGGGATCTTTGCAAATTTCAAGACAAATTTGAATTATTTTTCTTAATAGCTTGATGTCATTCTACTGCCACCAATCCAAATCTTTTAAAGCGTTCTCAGTCCAAGTAAGCCTTAACATCTATTTCTCTTACTTTTCCTTGTTCATGCTGTGAAATACTTTGATATAGGCGCTCTCTATTGACTGGGTTGCTTAATAAATACAATGTTTCCATTAAGCTGCTATATTCTCTTTCATCCAAAATCACAATGCTCTTCTCAGGTTCTTTATAAACTGAAATAACTTCATGATTTTGCAGAACTCTCTCAAAAATTTTTGCAAATTGAGTATTGCATTCTTGGAATGTGACTTGCTGTGTTGACATGGCTTAATAGTCTCAGGTACAAGTTTGCATAATATTCTAACCTATGATCGTTTAAAGCATGACCTGCTCACATTGCCCCAATCAAATATCAATAAGTGCTAGCCCCTTCCCCACCTCAAAGCGATCGCCCCTAACCAAATATCAAACCAGCGATCGCCATTAGTATTTGATTAGATAATCGAGATTTACGGATTTTCAGATTTCATTGATAACTGGTCGTCTAATTGTGATGAATTTTGGTTAATTAATCGCATTAGCAATCTTAGACCTTCATTGACTGATCCCGAATTTGGAAATAACTTAGCAACATCAGGATCTAGGTTGACGGTGACAGTGCTTCTATTTCTTCCCTGACCACGAGCAACAACGGTCATTTGAGTAAAATCATATTCAGGAAGTAAATCATCTTCCATGTCAATCTCAAAGTTCTGATTCATATGCTTTACGTTCTTTACGAGTAGCTGGACGGACGCTAATTAGGCGTGTTGTATTTTGTCTTTCTGTATAAGATACGACTAGTAGTCTACCTCTAGCCGATTCTCCCATAATAATAAAACGTTGTTCTTGGATGGAATGTGTCGGATCGGCAAAAGTTAAAAACAAAGGATCGTCAAAGACAGAGGTTGCTTCATCAAAGGATACTCCATGTTTAGCTAGGTTACTTTTGGCTTTGGTTTCATCCCAATCAAACAGCATGAGTTAATTGTTTAACATTATTCTTAGAATTATAGTGGATCGCCCCTAATCAAAATCAACAACCTGCGATCGCCATTTCATCTCCACACAACAAAGCGATCGCACCAATCAAACATCAATAAACAGCGAGTATCCAATTTATTCGTCTATATTTCCTCTTTCTTTTGGGGTCTGTCAATTGCTTGAGATTCAAGGAGAAAAAGTTCGTTAACTAACATAAACTCCCGTATCTCTTCATCTAAGCTCAATTCAAGCTCACGATGTGCCCGTCGATTACGAAATGCCAAGTAGATACCCTCAAACATATAGGCTCTTCCTTCTCGTTCAGCAGGTTCAATATTTTCCCAATATAGTGGGGCATTTTCACCTCGAAAAGCTTTATTAAAAAGTTTAGATCCTATTACATCGCCTTCAATACCAGTACGCTTTCGGATAATTCCTTCTAGTCTTCTGTAAGATGACATAAGGGTTGTGTCAGGTTCATCTTTGATTCTCAATGCTAAATCTATAATACGAAAATCAACAAATCTTAGAGGAACTATACTGGGAAAATCGTACCTTAGAATTTTGTGGTTTTCTTTGTTGTCAAAAGATAAGTCATCCGCTAGATAGATATAATCAGAAATCCTATAATCAGTAACTTGCGCTAACTTATTGATCTCATCTATATCTGATACTAGTAAACAAGAAGTATTTATCCGTTCAAAAATTTCTCGCGACACATCGTATTCCTCAATCCAAGATACGTATTGACGTAGAAGTATGAGTGAATGAGCTAATCCCCTTGGACCTTCACCAGAATATCCCGATGCAAATCCTGATTTTATAGCAATGTAACTACCTTCCATTTCCACAGATAGTAAAAAGCAGTGCCGATTTCCAAATGTTAATAACTTGATTTCTTTTATTTGACAACCAGACTGGATAAGTCTAGTAATTGCATTTAAACAACTTCGGGTTATGCCGTATTCTCCGTGATATTGAATCTTAGCAAGTTTTTCTGAGTTAATCAGCATGTTGTAATTTCAATGATTGATAGTAAAAGTAAGCCGTATCACCAGAAAGTAACTCATCACCATCTACGTCCTGCATCAACTTAGCCAAACCAAAGTTTTCTAAAATTTCTTCGATTTGATTATATAAGCTATGGGGATTTGCACCGCAAGGGGGCAGTACTGCACATCAAAAAAATATTGCTTTGGAATATAAAGCATTGATTTACCCTGAGTTTGTATGATTTTATATCTAAATACAACAAAATAAAAAAGCCCCGCATTGCGGGGCTTTTTTATTTTGTTAAAGCTTAGTAACGAGCAGCGTTAGGCTTGTGTACGATGAAGCTTTGGACTTGGCACTGCTTGATGTTGTCGAAAGCAACAACGCGGATGAAGCTACCAGGATAGCTAGAGCGGCAAGCTTGAACTTCGGTCAAAACTTCTTGAGGAGTTCTGGCGTTGAACAAGGGCAACTTCCAAAGAGTCCAGTAGTGGATTGCAGGATCGGAATCTTCGTTAAATTCGATCGCAGGGTAGAAACCTTGTTGAAGGGTGTACTCGATTTGACGAGTGATTTGAGCATCGCTCAAAGGGGGAAGATAAGAAAGAGTTTCGTAACGACGCTCTTTTGGCAAAGTTTGCATTATTTTCTCGCGATTATAATTATGTTTCTATTGATTTTGTTGAGTGGTAGCGCGATCGCCATCAACACCTGAATCAACATCTGCTTCTAAAGGATGTTCAAGATTAACTTCTAAATTAGATTCTAGATTGCTTTTCTCATCAACCCCAGTATCTAGCTCAGAATCTAAATTCTCGCATTCTGCATATCCTTCAGAAGCCTGAACACTCATGATATGTTCAAAATGCTGACGGCGAAGTTGCATATTTGATTGCTGGATTCCAGTACGAGTCATCTCTGGCAAAAATTCTAAAATTTCATTAGCCAAATACTCTCGCACTGTCATTACCCGAAAAGCCATCTCTTGGTTGACCGCAAATAGGTCTTTGATATAAAGTTCGCCATTTTGAAGTCTTTCGCGCGTCGAGAATTGATTAAACCAAAGAGCTTTTAACTTATCAGTTTCCTGCAATTGCTCCCCGATAGTCTTGACAGCCTCGAAGGTCAAAAAATTGATCAACATATTGGCTGTGGACTTAGTACTGCGCTTAATATCCATAGACTGAACTTAACCAAGAGTTTTTTTGTGAGAATGAGCGTAGCCCATTCTCACAATAGCAAATCGATTAGACGGTATCCATTGCTTCAAATTCAAACTTGATTTCTTTCCAGAGTTCAAGAGCAACGTTCAATTCAGGAGACCAACGACCAGCTTCACGAAGGATGTCACCACCTTCACGCATCATGTCGCGACCTTCGTTACGTGCTTGTACGCAAGCTTCGAGAGCAACGCGGTTAGCGGTTGCACCAGGAGCAGCACCCCATGGGTGACCCAAAGTACCACCACCGAACTGTAGGCAAGAGTCATCGCCGAAGATTTCGACGAGCGCAGGCATGTGCCATACGTGGATACCACCCGAAGCAACGGGCATAACACCAGGCATAGAAGCCCAATCTTGAGTGAAGTAGATACCACGTTCGCGATCGAGTTCGATGTGGTCTTCACGCATTAGGTCAACAAAGCCCATGGTGATTCCCTTTTCGCCTTCGAGCTTACCAACAACGGTTCCAGAGTGGAGGTGATCACCACCAGACATACGAAGACACTTAGCCAAAACGCGGAAGTGAATCCCGTGAGTTTTTTGACGGTCGATAACAGCGTGCATTGCGCGGTGAATGTGCAAGAGCAAGCCATTGTCTCGGCAATACTTAGCAAGAGTGGTGTTAGCTGTGAAGCCACCAGTCAAGAAGTCATGCATGATGATTGGAGTGCCGATTTCTTTTGCGAAAGCTGCACGTTCCATCATTTGCTCACAGGTTGGAGCGGTAACGTTCAAGTAGTGACCCTTGACTTCGCCAGTTTCAGCTTGGGCTTTTTCGATTGCTTCTTGTACAAACAGGAAGCGATCGCGCCAGCGCATGAAAGGCTGAGAGTTGATGTTTTCGTCGTCTTTGGTGAAGTCCAAACCGCCGCGAAGACATTCGTATACTGCACGACCGTAGTTCTTAGCAGATAGACCCAATTTAGGCTTGATGGTACAACCCAATAGAGGACGACCATACTTGTTCAACTTGTCGCGTTCAACTTGGATACCGTGAGGAGGTCCTTGGAATGTCTTCAAGTATGCAATAGGTACGCGGATGTCTTCTAGACGCAATGCGCGAAGAGCTTTGAAACCGAATACGTTACCAACCAATGAGGTTAGCAAGTTGGTTACAGAACCTTCTTCAAACAAGTCAAGAGGATAGGCGATGTAAGCGATGTATTGATTGTCTTCGTTGGCTACTGGTTCGACATCATAGCAACGACCTTTGTAGCGATCGAGGTCGGTCAACAAGTCTGTCCATACAGTTGTCCATGTACCTGTCGAAGATTCAGCAGCTACCGCAGCAGCAGCTTCTTCTGGAGGTACGCCTGGTTGAGGCACGAAACGAAAAGCAGCGAGAAGGTCAGTATCTCTGGGTGTGTAATCGGGGGTATAGTACTTTAGTTTATAGTCCTGAACACCTGCGTCGTACCCAGCCTTGGCTTTAGACTGTGTTTTTGAGTAAGACATTAATATCTCCTTACTATGGTTGAATGAAAATCAATAGACTGCAAACGGTAATCTGCAAATTGCGATGCAAAAAGAACTAAAGAGTCAGAGTCAGTAGTCAAATCGAGAATTAAAGAAAGATTGAAAATCTATTAAAAATCTAATTAGCCCTTTGATATCTGCTTCTTTGGTGGAATACTTTTTTGCTTTATATAAGTTAATCCTATCAGGAATTCTTCGTGAGAAGTCCTTGAGCGATGTCTCTAATTTAAACATAAAGTGCGTATCTACATTTACTTTTTTTGAAAAAATTTTTTTAAAACTCTCTGTTTTTGGGAACAAATTCATATAAAAAATTTATATAACTCTAATAAGCTAGATATATCCTCTAGTACTTGTTTTTGCGAGATATTTCTAAGCTAATATGCACAAACCCTTTAAATACAAGGATTAGTTCGTAAGTTGGGGTGGTAGTTTATGTTAAGAAAAATAGCGATTTAACAATATGTTTTTGCGATCGCCCGATACATACTGATACAAAAACTAATATGAATAGTCAGTAATCCTAATAAGATTAAAAAAATATTAGAAATCCTAATGACTTATATATAAATATAGAATCAATCGATTTGATTTGTCTTTGTTGTTAAGTTGACCGTTGATTTCATTAGAGTATTTTTACTCATTGCTGTAGTGATTATAAAAAATAAATGCAGAGCCAAGGTCTGCATTTGTAAAAAAGAGGTGGCTCTTTGCGTTATCTCTTTTTTAGGGAATTTGCTTAGCCAGCCATGCCAGCAAGACCAGTTCTAAGCTCTGGTTGTTTCTGTGCATCTCTTGCTTGATCCATTGCGCGATCGCATCGATCGCTGAGAAACTAGAACCCGCTTGCCATTTCATATCGATACCCATAGAGGTGAGGTGAGTTCCTTCGAGGGTCTGCAAGCTAACGGTTTTAGGGAATTTTTGGGTGAGAAGCTGGGAAAGAGTCGAAATTTCATCAATGCCATCGTCCACAAATTTGACTAATAAGTTATTTGCGGTTTGATAATTGGCTGTGACTAATTGTTCGGTTTCCTTGGGTGTAGGCGTAAAATTCATTGATGACATTTCGGGAATCGTGCCTGCTAACTCCTTAAAAAATGGAATCGAGCGATCGGCGCTGTAGTTGTTGTAAGCAATGTAAATATTGCCAGCGCGAGTAGGCTTATAGAGGCTATTGATCAATAGATGAATTTTGCAGCCCATGCTATGCCCCATACCAAATACTGGGAAATAATCAAGAAAGAGCTTGCTACGTACTTTACGAAATGAGGTGTTGACTTCACGAGCAATCTGACGGTGATCGAAAGTATTATTCAGAAATGGGGTAGCGACGATCGCATAATTATTTTTAGCAAGTTGCTCTAGTACACGACCATAGGCAACATGGGGCGCAGCCGCAAAAAATGCACCTCCCAAAAAGTGAATTACGCCTTTGGGTTTGGGTGGTGTCAGCACCCAATTTTCTTCGATTTGCTTCCACTCCATCAGTTTCGCCACTATTTACATTTCTTTATATTTATTATATAGCTGTCGCCATTCTTGTTAGGAAATAAGTGAGAGGCGGAGCGAAGCGCCGCCTCTCAGTATTTGGGTTTTGATTTGTCGTGATAAAAGTTGCTAAGGCTATACTTAGTCTACAAATCGAGAATAAAAAGAAACCCGCTTTTTGCGGGTTTCTTTTTATTCTCGATTTGGTTTGTCAGTAGCACGATTGAGCAGCAAGAGTGAGCAGACTAAGCCGACAAAATGGGCAAAAATAATATTGAAACTAGCTTGAATAATTTGGAAATCGAGGGGCTGAATTACAGAGTTAAAGCTACCTGCACCAGGTAATACTGCTTGTCCTTGTCCTGCCCTAAGCGTTAATGCACCAATAATCGCAAAGGCTCCTAGTAAGGTAACAAACATCCCAATCAGATTAATAATCAATCCAATTTTGATTTGAAATACGGTCTGGCTTTTAGTGGGACGATCAGGCGATCGCAGCTTTTTCGCCATTTGCGTATAACGGAAATTCCAGAAAATACTTGCACCTAGCACAGCTACACCAACCCAAGCAAAGCTAAGTCCTGGTAGTGAGGCAGGGCTAGTATCTAATCCTGTAGGACTAATTGTTCCAGCCCTAGGAAACAAAAAAAGTTGTAATAGCACTACCGATGAAACTACGCACAAAACTACTTGCGTCCAAAAAGCTGTCCAGCCCCAGCGTCTAAAAGATAAAACAACTCGCAATACGTTGGGCGAAACATCACCATTATCTTCTTCGTTTTTGGTGTTTTTTAGTTCTCTGGGCATTTTTTTATGGTGGCTGCTAATAAAACCAGTAAATACTATAGCGTTTTCCGCTTTCTTCCAAAAAAGTAATAAGGGCGCTTTGCGCCCTTATTACTAACAATATTTGGATACATCTTCGCCTTTGTCAGCAAGATAACTTAGCGATCTAAACCGCAATCCTACCAGTTGATCATATAGAGGATTAATCTCACACATAGCGGGAATATGCATGATTTTGCGGCCAAATAGAACTACATCGCGCTCAAAGGGACATTGAGCAGGAACGACTTTACAAATTAAATTCGCAAGGCGGGAATCATGAATATCCATATGATCGAGCCATTCTTTGACAGGCTCCAGCAGATTTGGATGATGTTCTTCATGGTGCGATGATGATTCTAGTTTTTGCCGCAAATCATTAATTGGTTTGATTTCTTGATTTAGCGCTTTGCAAAACTCTTGAATAATAGAATCTTCTGTATCCGTGTATTTACCATCGGCAAGTGCCATCATCACTGCCATCCGTAAAAAGTTTTCGCCTACTTTGCGATCGCTACCTAATGCATCAGCTAAGTCTTGAGCGCTAATTGGTTCAAAATTAGAGATGGTTACTTCTTCACCCCATTCTTCACTATGACTAATTTGATCAAAGAGATTGCGCTCTTGCTCACTGTACTCATTGTCTGCAAGGGCAATGCTCATGAGTCCTCGAAACCAAGCTGAAATCTGTTCTTGCGTATAAGTCGGATGATTTTTTTGCATAACAAGTCAGTCTACAGGTTGAATAAATCATATAGCAATTTAAAACCCAGAGATTAGAGGCAGTGCAAAGCACTGCCTCTAATCTCTGGGTTTTATACTTACAGCAATTTCCGAGCAATTACCCCCGAACCCAAAAAATTGAAAGTGTTGCTTTGCAACACTTTCAATTTTTTGGGTTCGGGGTTGAACGTAAAGCGCTGTAATATTTATTAATTATTGCTTGATATCGAATATGACAAGTTTTGATAGTTCACAAATACCGATCGCGATGACGATCGCTGGGTCTGATAGTGGGGGTGGGGCGGGAATACAAGCTGACCTGCGTACTTTTGCTTTTCATCTGGTGCATGGCACAAGCGTACTTACTTGTGTAACTGCTCAAAATACTCAGGGAGTGACAAGGGTAGATGCGATGTCAACTGAGGCTGTGGCAGCACAATTTGAAGCGGTGATGATCGATATGCGGGTCGGGGCGATCAAAACGGGGATGTTGCTCAATCAAGAGATTATTAAAATCGTTGTCAAAAAGCTAGTTGCTTTTGGTTTTGGGAATGTGGTAATCGATCCTGTAATGGTTTCGCGGACTGGGGCACAGTTAATTGATGATGATGCCGTGAAAACCATAGGTGATCTGTTAATTCCCCTTGCCGCGATCGCAACGCCTAATCGCTATGAGGCGCAGATTCTTGCTGGGATGGAAATTCATACGCTGGAAGATATGCAAGCTGCGGCTCAGAAAATTTATAAGCTAGGAGCGCGATCAGTACTTGTGAAAGGTGGTGGCATGACAGGTGATCTCAAAGCAGTTGATGTGTGGTTTGATGGCGATCGCCTTGAGGTATTGCAGACTGAGGTGATTGATACGATACATACTCATGGGACTGGTTGCACTCTGTCAGCCGCGATCGCTGCAAATCTAGCATTAGGAAAATCACGTTTTCAAGCCGTACAGGACGCGAAGAACTATGTGACTGAAGCTTTGAAATATGCTTTAGCGATCGGTAAAGGACAGGGGCCAGTTGGACATTTCTTTCCATTGCTAAATAATTTTGCCAAAAATCACTAAGCTTTGATCGACTCCCTCTAATTCGGCGATTTCTGGTAAAAAGCCCCATTCCGTAAAGCCTAATCTTTCAAATAGACGACGACTGGCGGCATTATGGGCAAATACAAACCCGACTAATTTAGTAATATTCAACTTTGGACATTGGGCGATCGCATAACCAAGCAATTTTTTCCCAATTCCGTTACCTTGGCACTCAGGATCTATATAAATACTTACTTCGGCGGTTTTGTGATAAGCGGGGCGACCATAAAACATTTGTAAGCTTAGCCAGCCAATGATTTTCTCATTTTGATCGCTTTGAATATTGCGATCGCCGATTGTGATCACCCAGACAGGATAGCGATCGCCATGCGATCGAAACCAAGTGCGGCGGCTCTCAACGGAGATTGGTTCAAGATCGGCTGTAGCAAGACGACTGGGAATAGCCGCATTATAAATTTGAATAATTGCGGATAAATCAGCCTCAACTGCCACCCGAATTTGCATGGACTTATACTCCTAAACTTCTTTGTTGTTCCCAAAAATTGCGTCGCCCATCTTACAGCGCGTTGCGCTCAAACCCGAACCAACAAATTTTTTAAAAGTGTTGCTTAGCACCACTTTTAAAAAATTTGTTGTGGTTTTTTCTAATCAAAAATAGCTATGAATAGCTATAGAAAAATATAGCGCTTTGCTCTCTATTAAAACCCAGAAATTAAAAGCGACGCTATGCGTCGCTTTTAATTTCTGGGTTTTGGTTTATGATCACAGAGTCACTCATCTCCTTTTTATGGAATTATTTGCTGGGTTACTCACCACAGTTTTAGGTTTAGCAGGCGCACCAGGAATTGCGATTGACAAAATTGCGACGGACTTTTTGCGTGGGCAAATCGTTCGGGCTGATGTTTTAGAAGTGCGAGTTGATAATGCTCCTAACTATCAGATTCTTTTGGGTAATGTCGATCGGATCCGTGTCGCGGGTCGTGGAGTTTACGTTTTAGAGTTTTTGCGAATTGATCAGGTTGATATGGAAACCGATCCGATTAGCATCGATCCTAACTTGTTGCAAACTGGCAAAATTGTCTTGCGCAGACCATTACAGGCGGCTGCTCGTGTCGTATTACGTTCCGCAGATATTAATACGGCTTTGCGATCGCCAAACGTTCAACCTTCCTTTAAAAACCTCAGCATTGATATTACAGGAACTAATAAAAATCCCGAAATCTTCGATCTAATCAATCCAGAAGTAACTTTTTTGGAAGGCGATCACATTCGTCTCTCTGCTACATTAAAGTCGCAACCAACACCAACTAAGCCTAAAGTCACCAGTCTAGACGTTTCCGTGAATGCTCAGCTAAAAACTATTGGTGGCACAAAACTGCAAATAATCAATCCTAAAATCGAATTGGCAGGAACTCCTGTGCCCGATCGCATTGCTAGAGCTTTTACAGAAGGATTGAATAAGGTCTTAGATTTGCGGCAATTAGAAAGCAAAGGTATCACAGCACGAGTCATCAAACTAGAACTTACGGAAGGAAAAATGCAAGTGATTGGCTTTGCCAAGATGGACTCTATTCCAGAACAATAGCTACAACTATGAGTCAATGCCTCAACCCTAACTGCAATTTTCTAAATTCAGATCCCAGACTTGTTTTTTGTAGTCAATGTGGCTCAAAACTAAAGATAGGCGATCGCTATCGGGCGTTGAAAATTCTGGGTCAAGGTGGCTTTGGCAGAGCTTTTATTGGTGTCGATGAAGCTCTTCCTTCTCGACCTTATTGTGTGATTAAGCAGTTCTTTCCTGCTGATCTTAGTAGCGCAGTGAAGGCGGCCGAATTATTTCAGCAGGAAGCTGTACGTCTTGATGACTTGGGCAAACATCCGCAAATACCGACATTATTCGCCCATTTGGAACATGATGGTTGCCAATATTTGATTCAAGAATTTGTGGATGGACAGGATCTGTTAAAGGAACTCCGTGAACAGGGAGCCTTTAGTGAAGCCAAAATTCGGATGTTGTTGATAGATTTATTACCAGTTCTGCAATTTATTCATGATCGCAATGTGATCCATCGGGATATCAAGCCCGAAAATATTATCCGTAGGCGATCACCTAGTACCGCTGGAGATTTAGCTGGCTCAATGACGACTGGAAATCATGTGTTAGTTGATTTTGGAGCGGCGAAATTTGTGACGGCTACCGCAATGATGGAGACAGGAACCCATATTGGTAGCGCGGTGTATGTTGCACCAGAACAGGTGCGCGGGAAAGCAATATTTGCTAGTGACCTCTATAGTTTGGGTGTGACCTGTATTCATCTGCTCACTAATGCCTCACCATTTGAGTTAATGGATATGGATGGAACTTGGATATGGCGTGATTTTTTAGAAAATACGTCCATTAGTCCTGTCCTTGGTCAGGTTCTAGATCGCATGATTGTCTCAGCTCCCAGTCAACGTTATCAGACAGCTAAGGCAGTATTAAATGATCTAAAAAATTTAACTTCATCATCCTCGCAATCTCATAGACCAACATTTCAACGATCAACTTACTTGAAAGCAGGTGCGAAAACACAGATTACACCAATCGCTCCATCCAAATCTCAACCAAATCACGCGATCGCACCGCAGTTATCGCAATTTTCCTTTGAAACTGCCATAGTTACAGTTAATCGGAACGCGATCGGCAAATTAACCAATAATCAGTTGCAAATTAGCACGCGACAAAAAACAGGGAAAATCTATATCGAGAATCTCGGTAATGTCCAAGGTAAGCCGATTGGGCTGGAGATGGTATTTATCCCCGCAGGAAGATTTCAGATTGGATCGCCGATCAATGAATTAGAACATAGCGAGGAAGAAAGTCCACGCCATATCGTGAACATTCCCCCATTCTTTATGTCTCGATTCCCAATCACACAGAGGCAATGGAAAATCTTGATGGATAATAATCCTGCAATTTTTATAGGCAATAGCGATCGCCCTGTAGAAACTGTGTCTTGGGATGACACACAGGACTTTTGTCAGAAACTATCAGATTATACTGGCAGACCCTATCGCTTACCCAGTGAATCGGAATGGGAATATGCCTGTCGTGCAGGAACGCTAACAGCTTTTGGCTTTGGGGAGACGATCGCCGCAAATTTAGCTAATTACAATGGTGCAATTCCTTATAAATATGCACCAAAAGGTAACAGCAATTCCTCAACAACCGAAGTAGGGACATACCCTGCCAATGCTTTTGGTTTGCATGATATGCATGGCAATGTGTGGGAATGGTGTGCAGATAATTGGCATGACGATTATGACCTGTTGCCCAAGAATGGCAGAGCATGGACTCAAGGCGGAGATCGCAGTTGTCGAGTAATACGCGGTGGCTCTTGGCGCGATCCTGCTCATTATTGCCGCTCGGCTAAGCGTTCTAGAAATGCTACAAGTCAAGGCGATCGCAGCACAGGGTTTCGCATCGCAGTTACTTTAGAAACCGTTTAAGAATTACTTGACAGTCTCACTTGCTGTTCGTCTTGATACGGTGTTGTGGTCTAGGACTGGTAAATCTATCCCCGTCATGGCAAATAGTGACCCTAACAGTCCTTACGTTTGCCTTCCTACTTGCTGATATACTGCTTTTACGGTGATAAATGTCGCGATTGCTATAATCTTTGGATGCTCCCCTTTTTTCACTTAAAGTTTAATTTAACTATCCTTGAATTACTTCTTCGCTAACCCAAAAGGTCAAGCTTACTCTTTGTTTCAACCCTGCGTTATACTCTGTCCAGTTGAGAACCTGATATTGCTGTTTCATTTCTGGATTTTCTTCTCTTGATTAATACCTAATTTTTCTTTCTCTCTCCTTTTTATGTAGCATCACCATGTCATTATCAAAATTACTTAAGAAAGAAATATCACCATTTTTAGATATGTATTTAGACACCTATCCTTTTGGGATATGTGATTTAGAAGGGAAACTAATTTGTGGAAACGATTCTCTCATTGGTGAAGACAAACACCCAGTTCTCTCTGGGGAGACGATTATTGCGTGGGTATTTGGAATTAATGCAGAGAACCTAGCACTCTATCTCTCAAAAGTTTTGAACCGAGAAGAGCAAAATCGTGGTTTGGCTAAAGAAATCTTGCAACTTTACCGTGAAACTAATCTTCTACTTCGCATCACTGAGAAAATGGCGGGGGATCTTAGTCTAGAAGAATTAAGTATCCTATCTTTAGATGAAGTTTTTCGAGTCATTGGAGCAACCAGTGGGCTAGTTGTTTTACGATTAGATCCTAATATTTGTCAGTATGATACGGTAGCATTCAGATCTAAAGAGGCATGCCCATTAGAACCCTTTGTATTTTTGGAAAATGAAGGAATTGTTGGGCAAGTCTGTTGTACAGGGAAGCCTGAACTTGTAAATAATACACTAACTGATCTAAGAGTAAAGTATCGTAGTGCTGATGCACAGTCTTTGCTTTGTGCGCCATTCAAAACCAATAGTACAGTCTTAGGGGCAATTGTAATAACTCATAAAGAACCTGAGTTTTATACGGCTCCCAATTTGAAAGTTTTAAGTATTTTAGCTACTCACATTACTCCAGTAATTGAAAAAGCACTTATTCATGCACAACAAATTCGAGAAATTCGAGCCAATGAAGAGAATCTCGCTAGGAAAGTTGAAGAACTTCGCATTGAGATTGATGAGATTAAACGACAGCGTCAAGTTGCAGAAATTACTGAATCTGAAATGTTTAGCAATTTACAAAAAAGAACTGAACGCTTAAAGCAAAGAAGAATGAAGATATGACGCGATGCAGAAAGTTGTAAAAAATCTTGATCACGTCATTTCATCTGAATGGAACAACTAGCAGTAATATTAGTGAATCATAAAATATATTACGAGCATGGGTAGTGATACTTTTAATCTTACGGTTGGGTTAGTGGTGGCTTGTTTGTTGATTTTGCTGGCTCTATGGTTGCCCGATCTGTTTGAAGAGTAACGATTATTCCAATTGCCTTGCCGCAAGACGCGCAAACAAACCATCTTCTTTGATCAGCTGCTGAAAATTGCCAGTCTGCACCACGCGCCCCGCATCCACCACAAAGATGCGATCGGCATTGATAATCGTGCTTAGTCTATGGGCAATCACGACTCTAGTGGCATTTAAGCGATCTAAACTGGCAGTAACGATCGCTTGAGTCCGATTATCAAGGGCGCTCGTTGCTTCATCCATGAGAATAATCTTGGGCTTCAGCACTAAGGCTCTAGCAATGAGTAGGCGTTGGCGTTGTCCTCCCGAAAGATTGGTTCCTCCTTCACTGATCACCGTGTGCATTCCCATCGGCATCTGTTCTACATCTTGAGAAAATCCAGCCATACGCGCCCCTTCCCAAGCTTCTTCTAGAGTGGCTAAAGCTCCTGCGGTGATATTCTCAAAAATTGAACCCGCATTGATCCGCCCATTTTGTAACACCACCCCAAACTGGCGGCGAACCGCCTGAAGGTTAAGCCCTGATAAGTCTTGACCATCATAAAAAACTGTGCCAGCAGAAGGGTTCTCAAAACCTAGTAGCAATCTAAACAAAGTAGACTTACCACTTCCCGAAGGACCAACGATCGCAATAAATTCTCCTGGTTGAGCCTCGATCGTCACATCATCCAAAATTAGAGGTCCATCCTCACGATAACGAAAGGTAATGTGATCTAACAAAATATGCCCATTAAGTCTTGTGGGATCAGCTTTGCTAGGATCAGACTCCTGAGGTGCTTCTAAAATAGGACGGGCACGTTCCCAGAGAGGGATGATTTCTAGAATCTCTGTAGCTGTAGTGCTTAAATCAGTGATACCGCGCATAAACAGCCCTTGGGCAGAGGCAAAGGCAAGATAGGAGCCAGCATTCAAACCAACAGGATTCTGCGACTGTCGAGACATTTGCATAAATAAAATCGCAAACCAAAACAACAGGATGGAAGTGATCAGGGGAATCGTTTCCGAAACGACCGCCACACTATTATTTATACGTTGAGCGCCTGATCGCAACTTGAGGATTTTACTTTGTTGTTTTGCCCATGCAGCAAAGGCTCGTTCTTCTGCCATAGCGACCCTCAGTTTTGCCACGCCATTAATCAATTGAATCGTAAAACCACTCAAAATTCCGCCTAGTTCTTCCTGCTTGCGGTTTTTGGCAACGATTTTCCGACTAGAAATAAAGGTGATCAAAAATATGACCAACGCAATCACAATAATTACGATCGATAGTTGCCAACTATATACAAACATTAAAGCTAAATTTAGTACGGCAAAAATACTGCTAAGAAGCGTTCGTAAGGTGGCTCCACTAATTTGCGATCGAATTTGGCTAATTGTAAGAACTCTGGATAAAAGATCCCCAGAGGAATAGTTACGGAAAAAAGCAGGGCTTAACCGCAGGAGGCGATCCCAAATTCCAGGCTGCAAAACACTATCCGCCGCACTCTCAACTCGATTAGTTAAAATGCCTTGCGATACTTGAAACGCTGACTGACCAAAGGCGGCAGCAAAAAGAGCTAAACCGAGTTGACTAAGTAAGGAGCGATCGCTGTTGGGAATAGCATCATTAACCAAAATTGCCGTTGCTTGGGGAACAATCATGCCCAAAAGCGTTACGGTTAGTCCAAATACGACAATCCCAATTGCAGAAAGCTCGTACCCTTTAAGCCCAAACAAAAATAGATCAACTGCATTGTGAATTATTAGTGGCAATGGACGATAAAACGTAAAGGCAAGGGGGGAGATTGTCTCAGCAATTTCCTGATTGATCGTTTGTTTGGTATTTTTTTTGGGATCAAAAAGGATATAGCTCTGCCCCTTTGGCAACAGCGCCACAGGCGAATTATCTTCTTGAGAATAGGCAAGCAATGGACCAGATTCTCGTTTCCACCATCCAGATTCAAGTAATACTTGGCGAATTCGCATCTGCGAAGCTCTAGCGATCGCCGATAGCGGATCTTTGATCCGTTTGATATCCTCAGACTGACTGGGCGGACGGATGACAATTCCCGCCATTCGTCCCACAGCACCAGTCGCAGCTAACAAGGCATCCCCATTAACATCCACAGGAATCCGTTCTTCAGGTTTGTGTAGAACCGAAACAAGATCCTTCAAAGCGACATTCAACAAGTCTCTATTTTGTTGATTCCTCGCTTCAAATCGATGATAATTTGTCTCTAATTCTTGAGCTTCCAATACCAGAACGTTGACACCAGCATTCTGATGGAACTGCGTCAATTCTATCGGGAGATCTGTCCAATTTTCTCTTTCCTCTGTCAATTGTGCAAAAACTTCTAAATCAGTTGCTGCTTTGATCCATAAGCCAAAACCGATTGGAAGCGTTTGTGATGTCTCTAACCTTTGCTCTTCTAGATCAAGCCAAATCCCATTTCCTTGTCGGATCGTGATCCATAAAATTTGTTTTTTGGAAGACAGTAAAGTTTGATTAGAGCTTAAAGACAGATATTGAGTGCTATCCACCAAGACAGGATCGATGGGAATCTGAGGATTGAGATGTTTACTCCAGTGATATATCCAAAGATTTAATTGACGTTGCCGATCGGGCTGGCTCATCTGGCCAGAAAAATCAGCAATGGGAATATCAAAAAGCTCAGTTTCCGACAAAGCTACTGCGACTAACTCCCAACCAATCAAGCGATCAATCCCAAATAAAACTTCTCCATCTTCCACTGTAAATAAATAACGTCGTACACCTTGGGTTTCATTCTCGTGAATCTTACGAAAAAAGATTGCTAACGCTCCCGTGCGAATTTCCCACACCCGATCAGGATCATTGAGAACAAAGGGAATATTTCCTTTTACTATTTGTGAGGTTGAGATACTCATGTTATCCTTCCTCCGTATGAATTAGGCGAGCATATGCGCCTTCCTGCTCTCGTAAGGACTCATGAGTGCCTCTTTGGACGACCTTACCACGTTCTAAGACAATGATTTCATCGCAATCCCTAATGGTACTAAGTCTATGGGCGACAACAATACAGGAGCAACCACGCCTTCGCAGATTGCGATCAATAGTTACCTCTGTTTCGGCATCTAGGGCACTAGTTGCCTCATCAAGTACCAAGATACTGGGGTTGCGGACTAAAGATCGCGCAATTTCGAGACGTTGACGCTGTCCTCCACTAATATTCATCCCTCCTTCAATTAATTCGGCTCCATAACCATTGGGCATTGATAGAATTAATTCATGAATAGCTGAATCTTCACAGGCTCGGATCACTTCCTGATCACTGACAGTATTATCCCAGAGGGTAAGATTTTCTTTGATCGAGCCACCAAATAAAAAGATATCCTGCTCTACCATTGCTAAGGAACTAGATAGTACATTCCTAGACCACTCTTGACGAGATTTACCATCAAACAAGATTTCTCCCTCCCAAGGGGCATATAACCCACATACTAACTTGGCAATGGTAGACTTACCCGAACCACTACCTCCCACTAAAGCAACCCTTTGCCCAGGAGCAATTCGCAAACTAAAATTACTAATCAAAGGCGTATCAAGGCGGTTATAGCCAAAGGAGACGTTTCTTAGCTCAACGAAACCTTGTAATCGGAAGTTATACTGGTCTATGGAAGAAAGTGTCATCACAGATTGGCGATCAGTTTCGGGATCGATTGGATTTTCTAACACATCATTAATGCGATTTATATCGGCAACAAGGGTCTGGAGAGTACTGCCAAAATTTACGAGCGAATTTACAGGCTCTAAAAAGCTAGAAGTCAAGGCTTGATAAGCAATCAACATCCCAATACTCAAATTTCCATCCATCACCCTGAACCCGCCCACTACTAAGATCGCTGCCGAAGTTAATGCGGTTAACAACGATGGTAAGGAACTAAGCAATTGGGTTTGTAATCCAAGTTCCTGCTGAGCATTTAAGGCTTTTGCATAGTAACCTCCAAACTTGGAAAACAAGTCTCCTTCTAAGCCCGACGCTTTGACTGTCTCAATTGTTTGGATACCGCCGATCGCTACACCAGCAACCTTACCAAACTCTTGGGCTAGTTTAGTATTAGCATCTACACGACTAGTCGATAGCAAAGACAAAGCCGCAAAATTGATACTGGCAAAGCTAATCGCAATTAATGTTAGTACCCAGTCATATTGGAACATGATGATGAAGTAAAAGAACATCATGATTACATCAATTACCGTTGTCGCTAATGGACCAGATAAAATGTTGGCTACCTTGTCGTTAAGCTGGGAGCGATTACTGATTTCTCCTGCATATCTTTGGGCATAAAATCCGATAGGCAGGCGCAAAGTATGCCATAGGAATCCCCCCGACATACTTGCGGTCAGTTTTAGCATCAGTCGGCGCAAGTAACTCAAACGCAGCTTTGCTAGAAAACCTTGCAAAATTGCAGTACCCAACATCCCAAGCACCAAAGGGCGTAGCCAGTTTTCCCGACCTTGCACAAGAATTTCATCAACAAAAACTTGAGAAAATGCGGGAACACAGAGTCGTGGCATGGTAAGGAGTAGTCCTGCGGTGATTGCTAAAATGATTGCTCCCTTTGAACTTCGCAATAGTTCAATTAATCCCACTAAAATATTAGGAGATCTACCGCCCTTCTTAAAGCCTTCTCCCGGCTCAATGATCAGAACTACACCCGTAAATCCTTCATCAAATTCAGTTTCAGAGACAGTGCGTCGTCCTGAAGCTGGATCACTCAGAAAAACACGATTTTTAGTAAATCCCTCTACGACCAGAAAATGATTGAAGTGCCAAAATACGATATATGGGGGTTTTAGTTCTTTTAAATCTTTCAGGCTTTTGCTAAATCCTTTCGCCACCATGTTGTAATTGCGAGCAGCCTTAAGCACATTAGAAGCTTTACTACCATCTCTTGATACTCCACATTCTCGCCTGAGTTCCGGCAGGGGAACAAAAAGTTTGTAATAGGCCATGATAATCGCTAAGGCGGCAGCTCCACATTCTACAGCCTCCATTTGCAGAAGTGTAGGAGTTTTAGCGATCGCATTGTTTACAAATGGTAACTTCATAGATTTAAACTAGATTCAAGCTAATAAATACCTGTAGTGGAGCGGAGAAAAGGCAAAATATAGGTTATGGGCGCTCTTTCTTCTACTAGGATTTGGACAGTAGAAAGCGTACCAGAATCCAAACTAATATTCGGCCCTTTAGACGATGACCATTTATAGCCACTGCGATTGCTAGCATCTTCTTCCAACTCAATAAAAACTTCAACTTGGGGAGATCCATTGGGAAGTAAAACCCTAGTCGCTTCTTCACTACCAATTAAAGTGGTTACTCCTTGAGTAGTTGGTATATAAGGAGATACCATCTTGACTTTCCCTAACATGCCTCCAAATTGCTCTCTTTTGACTTGGGCGGGGGTGATTTGTACCTGCATACCTACTAAAACTTGCCTTCCACTCTGATCAGGGAAATAGGCTACAGTGATTAGTCTCTTGCTCTGGTCAGGCAAACCAATAGAAGCCAAGCGACTCCCCGAATTGACGATTTGTCCAGATGTCGCGGTCATTTCTAAAACACTTCCCTCATATTCACTCTTGACATTAGAGTTATCCTTAATCTGCTGATCTAGACGCGCGATTCGACTTCTGACCTGCTGAATCTGGTTGGAACGCCCAAAGGAACCATCTTGGACTTGCTGCCTTAATCGAGCTTCTTGACTATCTAAGTCTTTTAATTTTGACTCAAAATCATCAATAGAATTAAGGTTCTGGAGGTATTGTCTTTCGGCATCAGCTTCCTGTGAATCTAATTGCTTAAGCTGCGCTTTTAAATCAGCAATAGTAGAAAGATTTTGCAAGTACTCTTGTCTCGCCTGTAAAGCCTGATCTCCCGTTATAATTCCTCGATCTAATAAATTTTGGCGAGTCTTCAAGCGATCTTCTAGTGCAGGAGATAAGTTATTTAATTGGATCAGTCTTTCTCCTAATGCTTGACGCTGAAGGCGAATTGCAATTACTCCTTTTTCTCTTAATGTCGGGATCAGTGCATTAACTTCAGAAATATTTTTCCTGAGCGAGTTTCTTTGCTGTTGGATCGATTCGACCTGCAAGTCAGACTGACGATTTTGTAATTGGGTTGAGCTTTGATCTTGTCCCTCCAATTCTCTAAGCTGTTGCTTTTCGATTTGCAATTGCTTGATTAAATCTGGCTGAGATAAAGTTGCAACTATTTGACCTTTTTCCACCACGTCGCCAACCTTGATATTAATTGACGAAATTTGACCAGCTCCTACACTTTGCAGGGATACCACTCTTCTGGGGAATACAATAATCCCCTGACCAGAAACTGTAACTGGAATTTTCCCGAAAATGCTCCAAACTAGGGCAACTAAAGTAAGTCCACCCAAAGCTGATAGGGGAATCCAAGATTTAGCATCGGCAACATACATCAACTGATCTAAGCGTTCAGGCGAGGAAAGACGCTCTAATGATTCTTGTCGAAATAGTCTGCTCATACATTACCTCTTAGGGAAAGTCGTTTTAACATCCAATCAAATCTCGCACCTGCCAGCGTTAAATTATCTAAACTGCTATCGTCTAGTTCATCTTCATATAAGACATTAGCTTGTAATGACTGATTGCGATCGTATGACCGACGTTTACCGTAGCCCATACGCTCAATCAGAGCCTCAGTTCTGGAGGTAAGTAAAATGCTCAACATCCGATAAAAGCGAGAGGCAAAGCCTAGGTTTTTTTGTAACTCTAATTGTAAAGCCGCACAGGGAATAGCCAAGAAGACAGATTCTTGTAAGGTTCTGATGGCAACCGCAGAAATTGGATTGAGATTCACAAAGGCTGTTTCACCAGTTATCTCTCCTGTCGTTAGATGAATAATTTCTGCCCCGATCGCATCATCACCTTGACTACCTGATTCTAGAGAAGCAAAAATACGCGACATCTTACGGGGCTTGTCAAAGGCGGAAATAGCACAAACAGAGTTAAGCAAAACAAATAAAAATTCAACGGGACGACCAGCTTGGATAAATACTTGACCTTCAGGAATAACTTCAACCTTTCCATTCTTTAACAACCAATCCACATCCCCATCACTGAGTTCACCAAAAGCTGCTCCACCCGCCATCAATGACTGTACAAATCCTAACTTGCGAGACAAATACTGAGAAATAATTCGCTGGCAACGCTCGGCAGAATGTAAGGCAAGAGCATGGTAAAACCTTGCGCCAAACCCGATATCCTGCCCCATTCTTTCATAGAGAGCCTGATGCGATAATTTTAATACTTTAGATTTTGCAGTCGCTTTCACCGATACCGTAGATTTGGCAACACCAAGAAAGGCTGATTCTCCAAATATCACCCCATCTACTAGTTCTTCTAGCTTTTGGTCAACTGAGTTAACATTTTCTAGGGCTGCAAAGGCTCTGCCCATAATATTTCCACCTTCACTGGCGATCGTGGTGATTCCCCCTCCCTCCAATAAAACAAAAAAGTTAGTATTAACCTGACCCTGCTTAATCAATTGCGTATCAGACTCTATGTCTAGTTGCTGACCAGCGGAAATCATCCAGTCAATGTCACTATTGGTGAGTTCCTTCAATAAAAATTCAGTCATAAAAGATTTTCTCCAGAAATATGACTCTCTGTTCCAGTGAGAATAGGTGTAAATTGTTGAATTGACTGGTATAAAAGCTCAATTGCATTGGGTGAGGCTAACTCCTCTAAGGTAAGGTAGGTAAGCGCAATTAGCAATAAAAGTTGTTGATCATTTTGCTGTAATCCTTGGAGATCTTCATAGTCTAGCTTGTCAGAAGTTAGTCGGGCAAACTTTTCCAGATTCTCTGCGGCAGTTTTGATTAACTTCTGGACAATTTGGTAAGCCGAATCAGATAATGGAGGAGTTCCGCGATAATTTTCTAATCTAGCTCCTTCACGATAAATGGGAAATTTTTCTAGCCCCATAAAAGTCAGAAACCATTGGGCATGGAAAGTCCCTGTAGCTGCTACTATGCCTCGATAGTCAGCTATCAATTCATCAACCAAATTATTTCGCATAGAATTAAGAAGCCTTCTTGTACAGTAGTGAGTACATTCATGTTCTAAACGAATCAGGTGAGATAAATTAAGCCATTCTGTCTCTGTTAGCCCCAAATCTGAGGAGGGTACATTGCTATAAAATCCCTTACTTAATATGATGAATCGATCTTGATATAGAGATTTCTGGGGAATAATTTTTTTAAATTCTGTCTGCCAGTCGGATTCACTAGGTGGGGAAGATTGTTGATTAAGCCATTGATTACTCCATTTAGATCGATGATCATTAATCCGATCCCAGTTGTTATATCCTCCCACAATGCAAGCGCCCATGGAGTCAGGCACAGGTGAGGGTTCATTTTTTTTGGTAAGTGCTTGAATTAAGGTCACAAAATCTTGGCGATCGCCTACCAAAATTACGGGAATTAGTCCCACTAAACTCTCATGCAAAAACAATTGGACTTGATCAGGCTGTCTCAAATTTAGCCCTGTGGCTTCTGGCATATCCTCTGTGATCACCCCACGTTTTGTAGCCGAATGATAGTTCTCGACTTGGCTTATCCCCTGCTTGATTGGGAATTGCAACTGAACAAGCTTTTGCGCTAACACTGGGAATGCACCTGCGATCGAGGCAAGATCGCAATACTGTTGCCAAGTCTCGATATAGGCTTCAGGCACTTTAGCTGCGTGGATTGCCTCAACGAGGCTTTCGTGTTGAAACGTACTCTGACTATAATCGAGCAGTTCTTGTAGATTGGACTCTGTCGCGCCAAAATTTTTTAAGATTGCTAAGCGAAAAAGTTGTGTTTCCAAACAGTCTCCTCAAATCGCATTCCTAGCCGATTATGCTAGCAAAGTTTTTACAAAAAAATAACTGATTTACATTTACCGCAATGATAATTTAATATTGCCATTTAATACTGATATTTAATAATGTAAATACTGTTTGTAGAAAATATTTGTAAACAATATTGCATTTACAATATTTGCAACATTGTAAATGCAATATTGCAAAAGTGGCTAGACAATCGTGAATGAGGATGATAAATGTTGCAACGAATGATCTGGGCAGCTTTTGCTTTAGGGATTTGCACAAATTTATGGGGATCTTCTGCCTATTCTCAGGAAAAAACTGCTCCAAAACCCATAGATTCCAAACAAAATCTGTTACTGGGAAAAGATACTCAGGAAACACTCTTAGACAATCCCATAGATTTAATACGTCCTACTAAACCCAATGAGGTAGAGCCGAAAAACATAGTATCCTTCACGCTTCAAGAAGCTATTGACTTGCGACTTGCCAAAAACCGACAAGTTCAAGCCGCCAAACTGCGTGTCGAACAAGCAAAAGCAGCCCTCCGAGAAGCAGAGGCAACATTGCAACCAACAGCAGCTTTGCAGATCAGCCTTTCCCGTGACTTAAGTGCTTCTAATCAACTAGCAATAGAAACCACTCAAAGATCGGCTTTATTACAAGGTGCAGACCCAAATTCTATAGTATTTCAACAAATAAAAAACTATACAACGACTACACTTTCTCCTACTCTCAGTTTTAACTATGGGTTGTTCCAACCTCAGCGTAGTTCTCTAATCGATAGTGCTAATAAATCATTGCAGTTAAATGAATTAGAAGTTCAACGACTTTCCCAACAAATCCGCCTTGATATTACTAATGCTTATTACGCCATTCAGAGAGCTGATCAGCAAGTTTTGATTGAAGAAGCTTCGGTGCGCCAGTCCGAAATGAGTGTTTATAATGCTGAAGAACTTCTCAAGGGTCAACTTGGCACGCGCTTTGATGTTTTAACATCCCAAGTGCAGTTGGACGATGCCACGCAAAGACTAATCAGGGCAAAAAGTCAGCAACAAGCCGTCAGTCGGAGGTTCGTGAGATTACTCGATTTATCACCAACGGTTATTCCTAAAGCTTCTGAGCCAATTAAACGGGGCAATGCATGGGAGCTTTCGCTCGAAGATAGTATTTTGTTGGGGTTGCAGCAGCGAATTGATCTTACCCAACAGGAAATAAATCGTCAAATCAGCCTTAACAGAGCGGAGTTCGAGGAGGCATCGCTTCAGCCTCAAGTCAATCTTTTTGCAAATCTTAGTGGCTTGTCTTTAAGTACTGAAGATCCTAGAGATCCTAGTAATTTCTCCTATGGAACAGCGGCGGGTTACTCTATAGGCTTGACTTTACAATGGAGGCTTCTTGATGGTGGATCTGCTGCTGCCAAAGCTGATCAACAACGCATAAATGCTGCGATCGCTACCAATCAATTTGCTGACATTAAAGCTCAGGTACGCCTAGAAATAGAAGAAGCCTATTTTAGTTTGAAAGCAAATGAGAAAAATATTGTTATTGCTGAAAAAGCCCTAACTCGTGCTGAAAAAAACCTAGAACTTGCCCGTCTAAGATTTCAAGCTGGAGTAGGACTACAAACTGAGGTCAATATTGCCGAAACCAGCCTCACCCAAGCAAAAGGAAATGTTTTACAGGCTATTATTGGCTATAATCAAGACCTTGCAGCTCTTCAGCGCGCTGTGGGCAACAACAATACAGAACCTCAGAACAAAGCGCTGTAAGAAGTATAGAAAATAGGTTGTTATCAGAAATAAAACCTTTTCATTCGGTCTATTTTGATTAACTTCAAGCCAGAATCGACAAATTTTGTGTATAGTGACTTCAAGAAATTAGTACATGCCTTATGTCTAAAATTATTTCGATCCACTCTTATCGCGGTGGTACTGGCAAATCCAACTCTACGGCAAATCTGGCGGCTTCTCTTGCTTGTGCGGGAAACCGTGTGGGAATTGTTGATACTGATTTGCCATCCCCAGGAATTCATGTTTTATTTGGGTTTGATGAAAGCAAATTAAATAAGACACTAAATGACTTTTTATGGGGACGTTGTCCAGCCAAAGATGCGGCCTATGACGTTACCTCAATCTTGGGTAAAATGGCTACTCCTGAGAGCGCACTTTATCTGATTCCTGCCAGTGTTCGTATTAATGACATTTCCAAGATTTTAAGGGAAGGATATGATGTTGAGCTTTTAAATGATGGTTTTCAAGACCTACTTGAACACCTTAAACTTGATTACCTATTTATTGATACTCATCCAGGACTTAGTGAAGAAACTCTCCTTTCTTTGACTGTTTCTGATTTAGTGATTTTGATTTTGCGTCCTGATCAGCAGGATTTTCAAGGTACGGCGGTGACGATCGATGTAGCTCGTAAGCTTGATGTGCAGAAGCTACTATTGTTGGTGAATAAAGCCTTACCAGAGTTTAATTTTGATGAGCTTCAGAAAAAGATTGCAGATACTTTCCAGGTTCAAGTTGGAGGAGTGCTTCCTGAATCGTCAGATATTATTCGTTTGGCGAGTAGTGGTATCTTTTGTCTGAATTTTCCTGACCATCAAATTTCTAAAGTTTATCGTCATGTTGCTTCATTGATCTAGTGGGAAATTGTTCGCAGTAGCCCCCCCCGAATCAGTCGTTTTACCAATGTCACCTTACCGTCATCAGTTAATGTATTAGGCAATTCAGACACTTTAAATGCATGATCAGCATTAGCGATAAAGGTAAATGTGCTCTCTAGATGTGATTTACCTGAGATCGTGTTTCCAGGAAATTGAATACTGGCACTGTCTAGCCCTGTGCGAATAACGCGACAATGCAAACCCGATCGCTTGATCACCGTAGAGGTTAGATTTACCTCTTCCAGTTTATGAAGTTGGTAAAAATGTCCATCAGGCAAAGGTGTGGTCTGATGAATAAAGCGATCGCGGAGGATCTCTAATCCATCGCCTAAGGCGTGCGGATCGATCGCTACTGTATTCAGGATTTCTTGAAAGGTTTCCTGAAGCATGGTTACGGCTTCTCGATTGTCTAGATAGCCAATCGGGAGCGCCTTGCGTAATTGGGCATTGCGAAGAGCGATCGCCGTGATGGCACTGTTAACCAAATCAATCCATTGAGCAGGGTAAACCCCGATGGTGACATGAAGCGAAAAATCGTCAAAGGTGGTGGCATGGTGAATACATCCCCTTGGCACATAGAGTAGATCCCCTGGATTTAGTTGGATCGATAACTGTGGATTGCCAAGACGGGATTCAGGGATGACGGGTTGAAAGCTACCTAGCAAAGGTACATTGTCTAGGGATGGATCTGTGGATGGGTGAAGATACCACTGCTTGCTTCCTTCAATCTGCAAAACAAATACATCATGGGTATCATAGTGGGGCATCAAGCCTTTAGAGTTGGGAGGAGAAAGGTAGCAGTTTGCAACCACAGAATGATTGAGAAAATACTGCACATTTAAGCAGGCTTGGGCGAGGGGTTGCCAATATTGCTGGAGTCCATTAATTATCAGTGTATGACCTTCATGGTAAGCCTTGTAAAGCTGATTCAGATTGAGACTGCCATCGGGTTTGATGTAACGATCGGGTAGCAGTTCTTGTTGATTTGCCACTACTCGAATATCAGGCGGAGTCAGATGATGCCGAGCCAACAAAATATCCATCTCTTCGACAGATAGTAATGTTCGATAAAAATCGGCTGATCTTCCCGAAATATGAAGCGATTGGGCTTCCCAGTGTTTTTCGAGAAAATCTGCGATCGATATAGGGCTTAGTAATTTGGCGAAATCAAAATTATTATTATTTAAATTATTGTTTAACATAATTCATACTCAAGATATAGAATTTGACTGAGGCTTGCTGCGTAACTTGAAGAAGGTGTTAGCCAAGAGCATCATCCCTGTGTTTGGCAGAGGACTAGAATCTGATTGAGGAAGATTGGCGGACATGGATTCCCTCCGTAGCAAGTCATCCTCATTCTTGGGATATTTTAGAAACAGAGGATCAATTATTTGCTCGGATTTTGCGGGTGAAATTCCCGTGTCATGAGGCAAATAGACCTTATGGAAATGGCGATATTCGCCAGTATTGACTAAATATTCCCACCCGTGCTTTTTTTGTAAAAGGTTATAAAATCCTGAAGCGGTTATATAAAAAAATAAATTGGCTAAAGGGTTATACCCTTCTTCCGCAGTAAGGAGCGATTTTCCAAAATCTATATGCCAAATCTTATTTTGGCGATCGGGAAAGACTACTTCTAATTGATAGATAACTTGCCAATGTTGGTGTTCTACAAATGTAGTACTTAAATGTTCTTGAATGAAATCTACTAAATGCGTAGTAACTTCATGAGAAACTGCTTTCTGTAAAGTCTCTAAGGAATACCCCAAAGGATTAGGATCGTGAAGATCTTTGTGGAAATTGACGGGGGTAAAGGCAATAGTTTCTCGATCATCTACTATCATTCGGGCGTAGGAACAAGCCGATGATTTATGTTGAAAACCCCGATCAGCATCTAGTTCGGCGATATCCCCTGGATCTAGGCTACAAACCTGCGCTTCTGGCAATACAGTCACCATATCTTGGCAAAAACGTTCACGGGTCTGCGGAAAAGCCATCTGATTTTGCCAAGCTCCAGAATTTATGTACTTCCATCCTTGAGCGCCAGGAATGATAATTTGAGGGGCAACTAAGCTGATCAGACGATATAGATGATTGTAAACATCGAAGGGGAAACCTAATCCCTGATTAGTCTGATATTTAGCTTCCGTTCCCACATTCCAAGGGGTCAAAAATATATCAATGTTAGGAAAATATTGTTTAACCTGTTCAATTGTGGCAGGTGCAAAGAAAGTGTCTACAGCATTCCAAAATACGCCACTAGGGTCAGCAAAAACCATCCCAAATTCAGGTACTCGCACCTCCGATCGCGTAGTCATCATGGTTGTATCCCCCATCTTTACCTTCTGAAATTCTTTGAGTGGATAGATATGCTTATATCCAAGATTTTGTAAGCATTCAATCAAGAGTTTGTCTGGGGGGATGAGGACATCTATATGCTTAGGGAGATAGGCAAGAGAACGAATATCAAAGTGATCGGTATGTCTATGGGAGATCACTAAAAAATCGTAGGCGGGAAATAAATCAGGAAAGATTTCTCTTTGAGGACAAGAGGCATTGGTTCCATCACAAAAGGGGTCCCAAAGTAAAGGATCCATCAAGATTTTACAGTCTTGTGTCTCAACCAATAGGGATGCGTGACCTAGGAAATTAATTTTCATAGCTGTAAACCACCTTGCCGAAGCGATCGGGAGAATTATACATACGGTCAAAGAAAGGCGCGACATCTCTGCCCTTGTAAACACTATCCACCACTACAGGCAAATTTCCTTGAGCATAGTCTTCTACTGCTTGAGCTAAATCTGAAGTAAGTCCAATACAATTACCAATAATTGAAAGATTATAAATCATCGCTGTGTATAAAAGATGTTGAGGACTTAAGCCTATATTGGGCGATTGAGTTCCCGTCAGATCTGTAAATTGATCATAAAGCCCACAGGTTATATATTTAGCTTCTGGTTTCATCACTGGCAGCATTTTGGCAATGTGCAAATCAAAAAAAGGATCGATGATGCCATGGAATCCGCCTTTTGTTTCCTCAAGAATGGATTTAGCTGTTTCAGGATCGATCCAAGGCTCAGAGTTTGGTCGGATTTGCACCACTCGATCAACACCAATAGACTGAATTTTGTCCACCAATTTACCAGAACTTGTCAGCGCGTAAACCCGAATTCCCATCTTATGACGATATTTTTGCAGAGCATGGAGTACAAATAAAGATGTATTTGATTTCGCGGCGGTGACTAAAATGTTTTGTTCTGGCTGAATCTGCAATTTGCGGATCATGCTGTAACTGGTTTGTCCACCAATACTAAAGGAAGCTGCCACATGATCAGGCATGATTGAAGGGATTTTCATTAATTTGGCTTGATGGAGAATCCGAAACTCTTTGGAAGCATGGTTAGTGGGGACTCCTGGTGGTAAACCCAACACGCCAGAGTCAGGATAGCAATTATTGCCGATGACGCGATCGCCTGGCTTTAAATCAGTTACATTGCTTCCTACTGAGAGTATTACCCCGACAAATTCTGATCCTATGGCATTAAAGCGATTGGCAGAGCTGCTAGTTGCAGTATTGAGAATGAGTCGTTTGTCTCGATAGTTGCAGGAAAAGGCTTTGACTTGGAATAGAACATGATTACTTAGGGCAGGATCTTTGCTGGCAAAGGTAATATCTTTAGTATGGATAATCCCACAGTTAACCTTAATACCTTCAATTTCAAGATGATCGACAAAACTATCTGCCGACATGATTTTTTCAACTTTGGATCCGCAGATCGAAACTGTTTTCATACTAAAATTTTTTAAAACGCGGCTGTTACATAATGTGAAACTAAGAACCTAAGTTTGTTCTTGCAGCTTCAGCTTGCTAATAAACTTGTCGATAACTATAACATCACCACTATTTTCTCATGACACCGTGTAGTTTATTCTTGATCAATATTTGCTTAGACTTTTATGTTCTTATCTCAACCAGATTACCAGCCATCTTTAGCACTTCAGCAACTGGCATTCAACACCTATTCTTTGACAGAGCGGCTTGCTCTTTCCAATATACCTATCCAAGATTTAAATCAAGACTTAGGTGATATTGCCAGACAAAGATTGCAAACATGGCAGAAAATAGCAGCCAAAAATGATCTCATCAAATTCAGTCATCGGCTCCTATGGTCAGGGCTTAATCAGGATCGGGTTTTAGCGGCGTTAGCAGGTGGTGAACCTACGGAACAATGCAAAGTCCCTATTTCTGATTGGTTAATTTGTTTGCAATCAGTGTTAAATATCGCCAACAATTACTCTCCAAAATCATCGCCAAAAACTCTTCAAAATCAATGTTTCAAGTCTGAATCTCCTATTCCCTTTGAGTCTGTATATGTTCCTTTTCTTGCGGTAGCGGAGAATAATCTCCAATTTTTGAATTGCCTAGCCCCTGAAGCAAAGAATCATCTTCTCAGAAGTCTACTGGAAAATCTAGCAAAAATAGGAACTCCTACTTTAATGGGGGAATTTGAAACATTTAGGGGCAACAATAATAGCTTGCGAGATTTTCTGCTCATGCATATCACCCATAAGCAAAGGCAAAAGTTTCAAAGCTTCTTGGAATTATTATTTGAGGATGGATTATGGGGGCTGTTTCAAAAATATCCAGTGTTGGCAAAACTCCTCTCCCTTGCGGTCATCTTTTGGTGTAAGTCAATCTCAGAATTTCAATCCCGACTCGAACAAGACTGGAAAGAAATTGAAAAGTGTTTCAGTCCTCATCAATCTTTAACTCAAGTAGTAGACTGCCAGTGTAACTTATCAGATTCGCATAACGGAGGGCGATCGGTTTTAATAATTACCTTTGATACAGGACTTAAAATTGTTTATAAACCTCGGAACTTGGCTATAGATTGTGCGTTCAATAAGATTTTGGATTGGTGTAATCAACAACCCTCTCTTTTACATCTACTTCCAATCACGATCTTGAATCGAGAAGATTATGGTTGGATGGAATTCATTCCTAATAGACCTTGTAAAGACAACTCATCTATTGAACGGTTCTATGAGCGTTGTGGGATGCTTTTAGCACTTTTATATCTACTTGAAGGTACAGACTGTCATCAGGAAAATCTGATCGCCAGTGGGGAGTATCCTGTCTTTATAGATGGGGAAACCTTGTTTCATCATCACATTAAAACGAGATCTAAAACAGATCATACTGCTTTAGAGAATGCCTCCCAGATTTTACAGGATTCAGTCTTGAGAACCTTTTTGTTGCCACAATGGGGAATACTTCCAAATGATACTTTGACTGTGGATATTAGTGGACTCGGAGGTGAAACCCAGTCCTATGAAACCCCAGTTTGGAAACATATTAATACCGATGGTATGCGCTTAGAAACAGCTCAAACTAAGGTTGTACAAGAGAACGCACCGACTTTACTCGGTAAAACAATAGATATGTCATCTTACCAATTGGAAGTAACTAAGGGCTTTCAAAAGATGTATCTTGTTTTACTGAATCAGAAGGAATTTCTTTTGAGTAAAGATAGTCATTTACAAGCCTTTGCACAAATTAAAGTTCGATTTGTATTTCGGAACACTCAAACCTACTATGCCATCTTGCAAAATTCCTACAATCCCAAATACATGAAAAATGGAGTCGATCGCAGTATCGCTCTTGAAAGTCTCAGTCGAGCTTTTCTTACTTCTGATGAACGCCCCATTTATTGGTCAATTCTTGAAGCTGAGATCCAATCCTTGGAACAAATGGATATTCCTTTCTTTTCTACGGTTACAAATGATACTCACATTTATTCGCCTAATGGAATTACTGATACAGGGACTTTTAGTCAATCTAGCTTTTTGACAGTTCAAAATAACATTGAATTACTAAGTAAAGAAAAACTACAAACTCAACTTGTGATTATTGAGGGAGCATTACAAGCGCGCTATCGTCAAGAACCTTCTCTTCCTACCACACCCATACTCCTCGAAGCTCAAAATACAGATTATGCCAAGATTAACAGAAACAAAGCCTTGCTTGAAACTGCGATCATTTTAGGGGAAACTTTAATATCTAAGGGAATTACTGGAAGTGATTCTGGACTTGCTTGGTTCGGGCTTACCTATAAACCCACAATTTCACGGTTTCGCTGGCAAGTTCTAGGGGTGGGTTTTTGGGATGGGAACATAGGTATTGCTCTATTTTTTGCATCTCTAGCAAAAATCACTGGAGAATCGCAATGGTATGAATATACGCAGCAAGTTCTGTCTCCATTGCAAGAGACCTTTTCAAGCTTAAATTCTCTCCAACAACGCCGATTTGGTACTGATATCGGCATTGCTAATCTAGGTTCAATGATTTATGGTCTGGAAACAATCAGCAAGCTATTGGGTAGTCAAAACTTTGCATCAACTTCCCAAAAAATATTAGAATGCATTACTCCTGAACTCATTAAAGGCGATATATATTTCACGGTGTTAAACGGATCGGCTGGTGGGATTTTAGGGTTACTAGCTCTCTCTGAATGTTCTCCTTTAGCTTTAGAATTAGCTAGAAAATGTGGGAATCACCTCGTTGGTCAAAAAGGAGATGGTGACAAAACACCTAAACCCATAGGTTTCTCTAGTGGAATGGCAGGAATAGCCTACAGTCTATTGCAGCTTTATAAAGCTACAGGAGATGAAATATACATGGAAACTGCAAAGGCAGCAATTACCTATGAACGTCTTTCTTTTGATCGCCAATCAGGAATTTGGAATGATTTTCGTACCAATCCTCCTAGGAATTCAATGAGTTGGGCAAATGGAGCGACTGGAATTGGATTGGCAAGATTGGGAGGACTTTCTGAGTTAGACACACCAGACATCCGAGAAGAAATTGATCATGTTTTACAAGCCATTAAACAGTACTCAATTTGGGGCGAGGATGATTTAATGTGGGGCAATTGTGGGCGTATTGAAACTCTATTGTTTGCCGCAAATACCTTAAACGACCCAGACCTATTAGCGCTGGCAAAATCATGGGGGCATACCATACAAGAATCCCATCAGTTATTAGTTCAACATGAAAACCTCAGCATTAATCCTTCTCTTTTACATGGGATCTCTGGAATTGGTTATACGATCTTGCGGCTCATCCATCCCGACTTACTTCCTTGTATATTGCTATTGCAATCAGGATCAGCTCTGTAACACTTTATTGACATCAAAATGTTGCAGAGCTAAAATATTTATGCAAATAAACAATGTATTTAATGAGTCTTAGCACACAATAAAATTGATCGTTGCTAACCTCAAAAATACTAGTTTTTTTATTATTAATTTGTTATTAAATAGTCTAAAATATTTAAAAATTATTTTCTATATACAACATTGTTCTTAACAATAGTTTTAGATAGAAACTAGTTATTTGAATTTTTGCCAGTTTAGTCAAAATACACATGGAGATCTAAAGATGAGCGCAACTGCAGTTCAAGAATTTCTTGAAAAAGTACAATCTGATGAGAGCCTTGCCCAAGAGCTAGTCAAGGCTTTAGAAGCAGAAAATGATCGGGAATCTGTCACAGCATTAGCTACTTCCAAAGGTTACGATATTACTTCTGAAGAGCTATGGACTGAAGTGAAAAAGCGTCAGGAAGAATTGAATCAGCGCCAAGATGCAGGGGAACTTTCTGATGAAGAATTAGAAGCTGTTGCTGGTGGTGAGTTTATTGTAGGCTCGATTGTTATCAGCATTCTTACTGGTGCTGCGGCAGGATATCTTGTCAATCAGATTCCACCAATTAAGTGGTAGTTTAGTTCACTAAGTTTTTGATGTTAGTAGTAAGGATAGGTGGTGCTTTGTGTTGTCTATCCTTACTATATGAGTCCAAGATCAGTTCTTACGGTTGTTTATGGCAGACATTATTTCTTTCATGAAAGGTTCTCAATTACAAGCCTTAACTTCTTCTGATCGCTTATGTTACGCTGTTCAACCATTCATTCAAGAAATTCTAAATCAAGTTGTAATCCTCAAAGATTTAGGCGAAGCTATTCTGCGATCGGCAGCCAAGCATGAGAAAATTGTTGCCAAATTATTTGATTTACAGGAAAACGATCCTATTAATTCTTTTAGTCTAAAGGAAAAATTTTTATTCCCCGATCGCAATTATTGGCAGATCCTTAATTTTAGCAACGGGAGATTTCCAGATTTTTTGAACAAGAGGGGGGCGCTCGCTATACAGGATCGAGAATTTGTGCACCAATTACACCATTTTCTCTATCTTTGTGGACAGTCTCGATTTACTTATCAAGAGATTTCAAGCCAGATTAGTGATCAAATGCAGCCGATCCTAGAAGCATTTTTACAGTCGTGGGTACTGCAACAGAAACCATTTTTACCATTAGAATCTCAGATAATCGAGCCTGGAGTCTATCGCTTACAACATGCTGCGCTACTTTATCGCAGCCAAACCACAGGTATTCTGGTTGATCCCCATCTGCATTCTAATTATGGCGTTCCCAATCTAAATGCCGATATCTCACGGGCGATGCTAGAAGGATTAGTCGATGGAATTCTCATCTCCCATAGTCATTATGATCACTGGCATTATCCCACTCTGATGCAATTTTCTCCTGATATTCCGATCGTTGTGCCGAGAGTTCCACGTGGGTCAATTACCTGTGAAGATATGGCAGCACAATTACGAGATATTGGTTTTACAAATGTTTATGATGTTCCTTGGAATAGCGATCCAATCAAGATTGGGGACATTGATGTTCATGTGTTGCCATTTTATGGAGAACAAGTTCTTGTTCCCGAACATCCTCAACCCGTTCATTCAGACCTAAAAAATTGGGGAAATACTTATCTGATCGAAACTGATTCCTATCGGTCGTGGTTTTTGATTGATGCAGGAATAGAGCCAGAGCATTCTATATTGGACGTTGCTGACGAAGTATATGATCGCTTTGGTGCGATCGATTGGGTAGTAAGCAATTTCCAACCACTTTCCTACAATTCCATTGGCGTAGATATTACCTCTTGGGGATTAGATATTGTCTCGAATTTGCTTAGTAACCCGCCAATTTTGGGAGTAACCTCTCAGTCACAAGGTGAATATACAGCCACCTTAGGTCCAAAGGGAGTTGCGGAAGTATGTGCAAAAGTCAAAGCTAAAGCTTGCCTGCCCTATGCGGATAGTTGGGCTGATTTAGGGAATCTTACGGTACATGATCAAATTTTGATCCCACAGGTACAATCCTATTTGCAGCAGTTAGGATGTCAAACTATTGTCCACCCTTGGGCTATAGGTAACGGATTGACCCCAGCTGGTTTGAAGAAAGGATTTGCATTTAACTTACCGCAATGAATAATACTATTGACGTTCTTCAATCTATATCTATCCTTCCGTATAAGTCTCCACGTAAGGAAACTGTTCGATGTTACGCTCGCAGGTTTAATTGTTTCCCCGTAGATGAACTTACGCAGCTTGCCCAGAAAATTCTTGACTCGCCCTATCTGGGAACTAGTCAACTTAGTGATGGGTTTGCTAGTACTCAAGGATTTTCCGTAATATTTAGAAAAGAAGGTATTCCCACAGTTATTGAACATTTTCCTGAATTATCTACCTATCTCAATACTGCTCTTAAATCATTGTGCAATGCTTTCTATCTGAATATTTTAATATTGACTGAAGGTTCTTGTGTTACTGAGCATATAGATTGTAGTATTTGTGAGTATTTTCAAGAATTAGTAAGTCCTCGATTAGTAAGCGTTTTATATGTGCAAGTGCCTGAAGATATGCAAGGTGGACAGTTAGTGCTTTCTTTAGACTCTGAAGAGATAGCGATCATCAAACCACAAGAAAATATGCTGCTACATTTTTTGGGTTCCCTCACCCATCGAGTTCAATCCGTTCAAGCTAGTCAACCGAGAATTAGTATTGTCTGTGAACAATATCATCTCGAAGAAGAATGGTTGGTTCAAGTCCCTCTTTTTGCGATCAAGTCGGGGGCTTTATGATTAAATCCAGCAATTCTCTTGCAGAAATATTATGTCTGATCGAACCTGCGGTTGTTCCTAAATTGATGACAGTCAGTAACTGGAAAACGATTGATCGGATTGCCCAAATATTACCTAATGCGCTTTCGTCTTTTTTTGGTTTTGAATATCGTTTAGGGGATGCCCTTGCCGAAGTTGACTTTCTGCTCTGTGTTGCTGCCGATGAAGCTGGGAAAAAATTACTTGGCGATCGCACCTATCCAATATCCTTACCTGAGTCAGTTACACAAGAACCGATTTGGCAAAGAATCCAAACTTTTGCGAGGGAATGGAATACAAGTAATTCTGCGATCGCTAAGGAGGTGTTTAATATTTGGCTAGAATTTGATACTCCAGATTGTTTTGCCAATGGTCAGATCCCTATCCCTAGTTTTTTTCTGGGGGCAAGTGATATTTACAGATGTGACTCTCTAGAGGATCAGAAAAAGCGCCGTGCTTGGCTCGCAGAAGAAGTTTTACCTTTGTTATTGGGGCAATCCTTGCCGATCGCAAACCAAGAATGGCTTTATCACTGTTTTCAGGAGCTACCTCAAGGCGCTTATGTGTTTCAAATAGGATTAATGTTAGCTCGCAAAGTGGAGACGATACGTTTATGTATTCGCAATATTTCTCCTCTCCAAATTGGTTCCTATTTGTCTGCTATCTCTTGGAAAGGTAATATTGAGCAATTGACTCAGTTTCTGCATTTACTCTCTCCCCTAGTGGATCGGATTGACCTTGATATTGATGTTGATTTTTCTACACAATCAAAGATTGGATTGGAGTGCTATTTTTATCAACAGCCTTCTCTAGAACCGAAATGGGTTCCTTTTTTTGATTTTTTAGAGGAGCGATCGCTTTGTCTGCCAGAAAACCGTGAGGCTATATTTTCCTATCCAGGCTATTTACGGGAAAGAGCTAATCAGGATCAATGGCCAGATGGCTTACAGCGCTTAACCCAGATCTTAGGATCTAAAAATGAAGGCATATTGTTTCGGGGCATTCATCACGTAAAAGTCACCTACGAAAACGATGCTCCCCAAGAAGCAAAGTCCTATCTTTACGTAACCCGTAAGATTTTAAATCATCAAGAAATTAGACAATCTATGCAGAGTCCTAAAAACTTTGTCGAAATAGAGAACTTTCTCACGGAATCTGAGCAAGAAGAGCTATGGCAATTCACTAAAAGTCACAACAAAGGTTTTGTGTTAAGTGATGTCTATAACCAGAAACTGCCTGTCAGCGATCGCCAATATCATCGACATTCTTTGATCCTTGATCAACCCTTTACCCTTGCTCCATTGATCGTAGAAAAAGTGCGTCAAGTTATTCCCCAAGTCTTAGCTGCCCTACAGAGCCAAGAATTCCCAATTGGTCTTATTGAAGCTCAACTTACGGCTCATAACGATGGTGAATACTTCAAACTGCATAATGACAATGGCGTTGAGGCTCTAGCCAGTCGTATATTGACATTTGTTTATTACTTTCATCAGCAACCCAAAGCTTTTACGGGCGGCGAGTTGCGTATTTACGAGGGCAAATTTGAAGGTGAAGAAGGCAAAAAATTTGTGCCAAAAGGCTATCACGTTGTTGTTCCTAAAAATAACTGCATTATCTTTTTCCCAAGTCAGCTTATGCATGAAGTTACTCAAGTTCAATGTCCATCCCAAAGTTTTTTGGATGGTCGCTTTACCGTGAATGGATGGATTCACGATGCATCAAAAACAAAGGAGGTGTCTGATGAAAATCTCTAGTATCCTTGATTCGCTGCCTCAGTCTCTGGAATGGATGGTGTTATTTAACCTTGAAAAAGTGAGACCGCTCGCAGGAGATGAAGTAACTCGTGCGATGTTTTACTTGCCTGAAACCATCGATCTCAATCATTTTAGTCATGTCGTGCTGACTAGCGCTGGGAGGTTAGTGGCAACTACTTCCGAAAATTCTTTAGTTGATCCATACTTAGGAAATATCTGTGAACCACCACCACAGGGGGAAACTTTAGGTGATCAATTTGCCGATCGCTTATCTTTATTTGCGATCGATGAAGCAGATTGTATAGGCTTAGGTGAAATTGAAGGATTCTCTCCAGTGCTACTTCATCTAGTTTTCCAAGATCATGAAGGTCACGCCACGGCAATTTTTGATCACCCTCCTGATCGTCAACACTACGAATTATTACGTGCTGTGGGAGTACGTTTTATTGATGGGAAATCCCAAGATGGTTACTATTTAGCTCAATTCCGTAATCGATTACCGATTCATATTCATGCGGGGATTTTGTCCCATTTTGAGCGCACGGGGAACTGTAATCTATTTTTCTTACAACATGGCAAAATTGATTCACCTTTAGAGCAAGGGCTGTTAGAAGCAGGTTCGCGCCGCATTACTTGGGGCAAGAATCAGGCAATCGCTTGGCTGCTAAAAGTGACAGATGAGGCTTTGCAAAGTCCGTTATCGATGACCTGTGTCCCCCCTACTCCAGAACAACCATTTCCCTATGGAGATCTGGTTCCTTTGGGATTTGTGCTGCGATCGCTTCGGGATACAGAAATGACAGATGCTTATACAAAGCTGTCTGCCTACATAATCAGTCAACAACAAGAATCTCTATGGGCTTTTCATCAGAAACGATTAATCACTGCTACGGACTCGGCTTTAGTCATGCAAGGTCTAACTGGAGATTTATCAGCAACCTATGCAGCCCTAGAATGCTTTAGTGATGGGCAAGGTTACTACCCTCAATTGTGGGCTGAATCATCCCAACCCCATCGAATGGTCAAAGATCCAAGTTGCGCCCATTGGTGTCAAACTGATTTTGCTACAACGGCAATGATTCGGGCGCTCCAGCTATCAAATGGAATAGAACCAAAAGTTCCTATTACCTATTTGACAGATAGAATTGCCGATCGCAGTGGCTTGTATTTTGCGAATCCCTATTTGGTAGATTACTATTTAGCCCTTGCTTTGCAAGAAGATACCCCCGAAAGTCAATTAGCTCGTCAGAAACTCTTAGAAGAAGTCCTAAGCAGTCGCAATAAAGATTTTAGTTTTGGATATTTTGATATTCCTCTTTCTACGGCTTTAGCAATTTTGACAATGGCAGCTTTAGGTTTTAGAGGACGCACGATGAGAGCTTCTCAATTAAGACTTCTAGACTTTTTAGAAGCTTTAGGCAGTTTCCCTGCGTCAGTTCCATTTTACTCTTCGCTTCGTCTTGATACCGATGGACAATCAGAGTTTAAGTTAAAAATGCTGCAACTGAATCTATTTGCTAATCCCAGCCAGCGATCGCAAGTACAGCAAATTGGCGAAGATTACCATAGTATTTCTTTGTATGTGGATAGCCATAAAATGATTTCTACTGCTTTAGCTTGTTCTGCACTCCATACCCCCTGTAATCCAGAAATATATGATATTGATACGCTACCCCCAAGAAATTCTCATCCACGCTATCGTTGTCGGGATCAGATCGGCTACATCACCAAGTTTGCCCTTTGCCCCTATTTGAAGTATGACAACGATTCCTTCATTTAATAGACATAAGTCCGAAATCTCATCTCTGGTAAGTCTTTGATAATCAGCCGTCGTTATTCATGCTAAAAATGTAATTAAAGACATCGTTGAGCATTAGTAGGGCTAGGTATGCTTGGTTTGACGGAAATGATTGATGTTGATCGAGAAGATATTCCTGTTACAGCGATTATCACGCATATTGTCCGAAAAGGTCGCGAACAAGGATATGAAGAATGGTTTCATGGTATTGCTGCTGCCGCCAGTATGTTTCACGGACATCAAGGCGTGAGTGCCATTTGTCCCCAAGATCGGTTTCATCCTGAGTATGTGGTAATTCTTAAGTTTGATCAGTATCGCAACCTCAAAAACTGGCTAGAGTCAGATGTAAGAAAGGAATGGATCGAGCGGTTACAACCTTTGATCGAAAAACCTGAACACATTAAAACCCTTACTGGTCTGGAGACTTGGTTTGCTTTACCTAATCAAAAAAGTCCACCACCCCGTTACAAAATGGCGATCGTGACTTGGTTTGCAGTGTTTTCCGTGATTTCTATTGTTAGCCCTTTACTTGCTCCCATTCTCACCAAACTACCTTCCATTCTTCCTCAACTTATTACCACAGGAATAGTCGTTCTTATTCTCACTTATCTGGTTATGCCTTACCTGACAAAGCTACTCAAAGGATGGCTTTATCCTAAAAGATAAGGCATTGGACAAGTATAGCTATAGCCACTCAGGTCAGGATATAAAACCCAGTAGAGAGTTGCGGCGCGAAGCGCCGCAACTCTCTACTGGGTTTTGTTTTGAGGTAATTTTTGAATAACGTTTGGGTGCGTTACATTGCATTAGCGAACCCTACAAGATCAGCGATCGCACTCGTTTAGGCGTTATATCTCTGTCAACCAGTAAAACTGATAACCTTGCAGAACAATGCTCTCATCAAGTTGAGTGGGCTTTTTACCGCTATATAAATCGATAAACTGACTATAGGCGCTAAAACCCTTATTACTTAATACTGACAAGTCTAAATATTGCAGATTTACATCAAAATTGGCAAGTACTAGCACTTTCTCCGATGGGCGCTGATGATCGAACCGAATAAAACCGAGCAAGTGTTCATTTTCTAGGTGGAGCAATTCACGATTATTAAAATCGGCAAATGCAGAGATTTCTTTGCGAATAGAAATCATTTTTTTCATGGCAGTGAAGATCGCATATTGCTCTGTTCCTTGTTTTTTGCGTAATTCCGCTTTTTCCCAGTCAATTTTGGGACGGTGAACCCAGCGATTATCATTACACTTACTAGGATCTTCACTAAAGCTGTAATCATTCAGTACACCGATCGCATCACCGTTATAAATCAAAGGAATTCCGCCAAAGGATAAAATAATTCCATGCAATAAGAGAATTCTATTAATAGCATCAGAAATTAAGGTTTTGTCTTCCGACTCCAATGCAGATTCTAGACCAACTAGAGAAGCCAATGACCCACAGATGCGACCATCACCTGTAGCTTCATTATGCATGAATTCTAATCCCCTAGCAGAACCGTCAAACTTACCGCTAAAGTAATCAACTAAAAAGCGTCTGTGGGAAGCAGGTTCGTAACCCGCTAAGCGAATATCGTTATCGTCAAAACCGAACCCAATGTCATCATGACAACGTACATAATTTAGCCAAGTCGCTCGTTCCAATTTATTTGGCAAGCTTTTGATACCTTGACTAAGAAGTTTCGTGTTTTTGGTGGCAACTGCATCCCAGAGTAGAGCCATCAAAGTGGCGTTATAGGCAATTTCGCATTCTTTAGCTGCGATCGCATCTTCGCCAAAATACTTAATTACTTCCACGGGAGCAACGATCGCTTCAGCAATAAATAACACTCCTGGAGCAGAAACTTGGCAACAGTCTTTCATTAACTGCAAAATCAGATGTGCCTTGCGCTCATTTTGGCAAGAAGTGCCAATCTTTTTCCACAAAAAGGCTACCGCATCGAGGCGCAACACATCCACGCCCTGATTTGCCCAAAACAGAATAATATCCAGCATTTCAATGAATACAGTGGGATTGCTGTAATTCAAATCCCATTGATAATCATGGAAAACTGTCATCACCCATTTTCCCATTTCAGGATTCCAAGTAAAATTCCCTGGATCAGTTGCAGGAAAAACTTCTGGCATACTCTGCTCAAACATATCAGGGACTTCTCGACCTTCAAAAATATAGTAATAGTCTTGAAAACGACTATCGCCCTTCATGGCTTGCCTTGCCCATTCATGTTCATCGGAAGTATGATTGAGAACAATATCCAGAACCAGCAAAATATCTCGCTTGCGGAAATCTTCGGCAATAAGACGAACATCTTCCAAATCGCCCACACTCTCATCAATTTGGCGAAAATCACTGACCGCATAGCCACCATCGCTTTTACCATCAGGGCATTTCAAAATCGGCATAATATGCACCATATTGATGCCCAATTCTTGAAAATAACTGCTTTTGCTGACTAGATCGCTGAGGTTATCAGCAAATCCATTGGAATAGAGCGCCATTCCCACCCATTTTTGGGACAAAAACCAGTTGTGGTCTTTTTCTCGCTGAATATCCAAACGCTCTAATTCTGGAGAGCGATCGATGTAGCCTTTCGCCATAGTTTCCACGAGGCGCAACATTTGCAATTTAAAATCATCACGATGACCATACAGCGTATAGAAAAGCGAATGGATTGCGTAGAAATTTGCGCCGAGACGGGTATAAAAGTGGCGCAAATCTTGACGGCGAATTTCAGGCTTTAAATCGTCAAGGATAGAATTTAAAAGTGAGTGAGAAATTTGTTCGTACATTAGATTTTCCGAAAATATATTTTATCTAAAACCACAAGATTTCCCCAATTCTGAGGGATAGAGCAAAAATTAAAGAAATTGCGTAGCAATAGTAAATTAAATAACTTAGATCTCCCATTTCACCTTATTAGGAGCATTCATAACTAACCTACTAGTGTTTCTATTTTGCAAAGACTAAGAATCTAAGACTAATAAAAACCAATGCTCCCAAAATTTGTAATGCGGCAATAGGGATACCATATTTAGCAAATTTACTAAAAGAAATCGGTTTTCCATGAATTTCAGAAATCCCTGCGCCAACGATATTTGCAGAGGCTCCTACAATAGTTGCATTACCACCTAAAGTTGCCCCAAACATCATGGCGTAGAAAAGCGGTAAAACCTCAGCGGGAAGTTGTCTGTCAAAGCCTGGAATCAGAATCAAGGGTGGCGCTAGATCGACATTTACAAAATATTCCTTCATCATCGGAACCATTGCTACCACAAGGGGAATATTTGGAATAACACTAGAAATCACAGCCATAGCTATCAAAATAACTATCGTTCCTAGCGCAATATTTGTTCCTAAGGCTGATGCCAATAAATTAGAAGCCTGAGAAATTAAACCTGTTTTTTGTAATCCTCCAATCAAAACGAAAGTTGACATAAAAAACAGCAACGTACTCCAATCGACATCTTTTAAAACCTTGTTAATGGGATCAATACCGTTATGGTGAGAAAGAAATAGCGATAAACCTGCACCCATTAGGGCAACTGCCCCAGGGGAGACTGGTGTTGGCAAGGATTCGCCAATCACGAATAGGACTAAAACAAATACAGAAATTACGCCGCCGATAATTAACGTCCTAGGATGATTGATCACAGGTATCTCAATCTGATCGCTAACTTCTATATTCTTTCGCCAGATTGTGCCAAACAAAAATGGCAAAGTACATACAATGATTGCAATAGAGATAAATCCGCCAAAACTTAATCGGGTAAGGTAGTCAGCAAAACTAAGATTGATACCATTGCCGACAATAAATGTTGCAGGATCACCCACTAGTGTTAAGAGTCCCGCACTATTCGATACCATTACCATTAAAATTATTAATGGCACAAAATTTACGCCTATAATTTTTGCCAAAGGTGGAATCATCGGAGCCAAGAGCATTACGGTTGTGGCATTCGGCAGTACTGCACATACAAGCGACGTAATCCCCACGATCGCTAGTAGTAGCCGACTACCTTTACCTTTAGAAATCAGCACGATCTGCACAGCTAAGTAATCAAATACTTTTGTCGGCTCAAATGCTCGCACCATAACCATTACGCCAAATAGCAAACTGATAGTGGCATAACTTTTACTGATATACCTTGTTGCCTCTTCTAAGCTCAGGATTCTAGCAGCGACTAGTAATAGCGCTCCCAAAAAAGCGGCGATCGTTAAATGGACTCTCTCAGTGACAATTAGAATAATTACTACTACAAAGGTCACTCCTGTAAAAATAGCTTGCCAATTGTCCATGAGTAATAATTTTGATTATTGTTATTTAATTGAATTGAAGTAGAACTTAGCCTTGAGAGCAATGTAATTGAGATTACACCCTCTGACAAGAAGGCATTCTAGCTTAATAAATGCAAAAAACTAAGAAAAGATGTGATTTTTCCGAGTATGAGCAATAACAGTAGGCGACCTAGCTAGAAATAGAATGGATTATGTTGATGTCAGTTTCGGTTAGAACAAAAAGTCCCTGACATTTATTACTTGTACTTGCTATATCCATTGTTTTGTGTCTGGATAATAATGAACAATTCCTTCTAAAATCCCTGCGCTGTAGTTCCCATTCATGCCCAAAAAACCACCCTTGGCTAAATGCAAACAGTTTGTATTCCCATGTTCCTTTGCTTGTATTTGAGACTGTTTAATAATGTCCTCATGGGCATTTGCCACTAAAACAGAATGCACAGGGCTAATCAATAATGGCATATCATTGCCACTGTCACCCGCAAAAAACGTGTTGTTGTAATCAAAACCCAGTTGCTTCATCAAAAATTCCACGGCATGAAATTTAGTTGCCTTGGCTGGCAATATGTCCAATAAGCCGATCGCTTTGGCTTCATCAACGCTATAAATCAAACTTGCAGCAATATTTTGTTCTTCAAGTCGAAGTTTGATGTACTGCTGTAAAGCATCTTTTTCGATATCTAAGGGCAGATAATAACTGAGCTTAAAACGGTTTTGTTGATCTGGCTCTTGCAAAATCAAATGCGAGATTTCGGTTAAATCCACAAACAATGGCTCTAAGTCCACAGCATTTAAACCTTTCCAATCGACCGCAATCTCCTGCGTCCAGCTTTGCCAAGATTTCCAGCGATCGCCATCGCGTTGATAAATCGTGCTACCAACATCACCAATGACCCAATGAGGTGTTGGTAAATCATATTCTTGAATTGCTTCTTGGACTAAAGAGAGATTTCTACCACTCACATATACCAAACATACTTCTGGACGGCTTACCAAACGCTTAAATATTGACCGCGCTTCAGGGGATTCTGGTTGCTTCCCATTTGGTAATAAGGTGCGATCGAGGTCAGTACAAATCAATAATTTTTGCATAAGTTATGGTTGAATGAGCTTAACAATTTTTTGAGAAGGTATTACCTGCTAAAGGTAGGGAATCTCTCTACAAGTTAAAGAAATCATAATGAGCGATCGCTTCTAAAATTCCTCCAGCATGAGCTTTATCCGCAAAATAAACGTGATCGCTATCGTTCAATGCTAATAACTCCTCACGATGACGATTATCGACGACTACACCCAAAGTATTGCCGCGCAGCATATCTTCATCGCCACCCGATCCACCATTTACCAAAACCTGCTCTAACGGAATATTCCATTGTCTAGCAACATATCGCAAAGCCAGCCCTTTGGAAGCTCTTGCAGGTACAAAATCCAGATACTGACCAAAGGAAAGGGTTGCATTCACAGACAATTCCTGTTGACGTAACAGTGTCAAAATCTCCTCCATTGACGGTGCAACGTTGGCATCGTAGTAATAGGAAACTTTAAACCGACTTTGCTGTTCCTTTGGTTGCAGTGTTATCCCTGATAATGGAGCGATAATGCGGTGTAGTACTTTTGGTGTCCATAAACGATCGATATGGTAATTCCAAGCAACATCAGCAGTAAATCGAGGTGGATAGTAAATTTCTGTGCCTAAACTAGTGATGAGAACATCTGGCATGGGAATCCCATTGGTTCTCAAAATCTTGAGAACTGAATCTAAGCGGCGACCTGTGGCGATTCCAAATAAAAACTTCCGATGTTGTTGGCGGATAAGTTGAGTAAATTGCGCCAATGCTTCCGCATCCCCCAACAGGGTATTGTCGATCGCAGTGAAAATCGCACGTTTGCGGTACCGACCTGCCTTTGGTGATAATGTTGGCTTAGGTAAGGGTTCCTGCTGCAATACGAGAGGTTGAAGTTTCTGGATATAAGTGTGAGCATGGGCATCCCATGAATAGAATTTCGCAACATTTTTTAAGCCATTTTCGGAAAATTTCTGCCAAAGGGTAGCATCTTCGAGGATTTGCAATAATGCTTCAGCGATCGCATCTCCATTTAGCGGATCAACTAATAAACCGTTATGGCAATTGCCAATAATATCTACTGGCCCCCCATTTTCGGTAGCAACTAAGGGCAATCCACTCGCCGCTGCTTCCAATAGAGTTAATCCAAAAGGCTCAGTTAAAGCAGGATTCACAAAAACACCTTTGGAACTAGCCGCTAATCGATAGATATCCGCAACTTCACTTGAGATATGATGTTTCGGTAGAGCCACCAGCCCATAGAGATCATAGCAATCCATCACTAACAATAGTTCAGTTAGAACATTTTGCGCCCCTTCATTTAATTCTCGAATATCCTCTCGATTACCCGCCACAATCACTAAATTAGCTAATTCTTGCAAGCGAGGCGATCGCCCGTAGGCTTCTAAAAGTGTCACGATATTTTTGCGTTCATCAGGACGAGATAGAGCCAGAATAATTGGCTTGTCAGGATTATTCAGAAACTTTGTCAAAACCTCCTTGAAGGCGATCGCTTCATCAGTCTCAGTCGGTGGATAAAATTGCTCTAAATCGGTTCCTGGGGGAATAATCGCCATTTTTTCTGGCGTGTAATAGTCATACAACTCATACTGATCTTCGATTTCATTACGAGTGCTAGTAATCACTAAATCAGCATTACTTAACGTATCTTCTTCCGCACTCACCCTCTGGAGCATGTGATAGCGATCTTCGATCTGTTCGAGCGTCATCCCTGAGGCAAGCAATCTTCGCAATTTATCCCGTCCTAAAGAATGACCTGTATGGATTAGTGGTAAACCCGTTAAATGAGAAAGACGCACGCCCACATATCCCGCATCAGCGTAATGACTGTGGATAATGTCAGGTAAACGAGGCTGTTCGAGTAACCAAGCAAATAGGCGATCGGTAAAGCTATCAAGATGACTCCATAATTCTTCTTTGGGAATATAGGCTTCAGGCCCCGCCTCAATCCGAACAATCTGGACATTCTCTGCTAAGGCTTCAGTCACTGCACTATAGTCAGGATCTACAGCATCGTCAATGATCAGCCTTGTAACCAAATCAACGCGCTCTACATTCGACTGTTTGGCGAGAGCTTTAGCTAATTCCACAACATATTTTGTTTGCCCTCCAGTATCTGCGTCTCGACCTAATTCTAGATTATGACCTCTGATCAATCCATGAATGCTGATAAGCAGAATATACAATGGCTTGTTCTCGGTGTTGTTGAACATAATTCGTCAACCTAAATATAAACTACAACAGAATTGGATGATTCTCCAAATAACGGTAAACTATAGCTATAAAAATCTAAAATATTATCTACAAGTTTCTAGTTTAGAATATCTATTCAAAAATATTTGCAAATTCCGAAATAACTTCCCAAATATCTTCCTAATGGACGACTGAATTTCAATTAGAATCTGAACAAACTAAAAATTTAGAACTCACAAAACCTTCAATACCATTTTCATCAACTATCTTAGTTCAATTACCTTCAAATCCTTTGTAGGTAATAATAGTATCTGTTTGTAAAGAGCCAATTTTTGGGGAAGACTAACTAGGGGATTGACGAATATTCAAGTTTGAGCCTTCTAATGTTTTGACACACATCTTACAATTAAACGCTAAATTGCCATCGAAACTTGCTCTTGAATCTTTAGTCTTCACCCATCTTGTCAATCCTCCTGCTAGACTAATTTTTGACAAGTGGTCGATTCTATCAGAGACTTGAAAAAGAACTTCAGTACCAAAAGGAATAAGTTTAATGATCTCAGTACCACGATCATCAGCATGGTAATTTGGCTGTTTAAGAATCTCTGCTCCACCTTCATCGATTCTAATGACTCTGAGAGAGTTTTCACAGATATTCTTCGGCACATTCTCTAGACAAGTTCCTTCACTAGCATTAACTAATGGTGCAACCCTAGAATCTTAAATCTTGAGACTGATGAAACAAACATCAATCAGCGATCGCAATACAGCAAAATACACAATTGATCGCCGCGATCGCCTAGAAATGAGATGGTATTGACTTCAGCACTCTAAGCTACTACATCAGTTCTCTTCCTCCTAGTTCGACAAGGCTTGCCAAAGTAATTAGACAGCATTGGCATATTGAAAATCGCTTACATTGGGTAAAAGATGTCATTTTCAATGAAGATGAGAATAAGCAAAGAGCAGGTAAAACACCAATTAACCTCTCGATTATTAGAACTTGGGTACTTTCTATATTTAGAAATAATGGCTTTGAGTCAATTAAAGGCGCTATTGACTATTTTGCCCATAATTTACCCGCAATGTTATCTTTAATTGCTTAAAGTCTCTCTACCTATTTCTTGAAATAGCCCTGCCGCTACGCGGGTGGTGCAATATTTGGGGCTTATTTGCCTAATTTAGCTTGTATATCGCTCAAGTGGATACCTGTCAAATTTGGAAGAACAATATGAGCAGTCCCATTAAACCGATCGCTATGTTCTTTAGGCGCAAGCCCGATCGCCCACATGCCTGCGGCGATCGCTGCCGCAACTCCCGCAGGCGCATCTTCCACGACAACGCATTTAGTAGGAGGAATGCCGATCTGATTAGCAGCAAAGAGAAATAGATCGGGGGCTGGCTTGGGCTTTTCCACACTATAGCCATCCGCGATCGCATCCACTAGATCGGCTATGCCTAACTTAGCGATTACGGGTCGAGCATTCTTACTGGCGGAGGCGATCGCAATTTTTATTCCCAATTGTCTGAGTTCTTTTAATAGTTCAATTACTCCTGACAAAACATCTTGGGGAGTAGTATCTTCGATTGATTCCACATAGTAGCGATTTTTGCGATCCATCATTTCTTGGAGAGCCGCTTCGGAATAATGGCGATCGCCGACAATCAGCATCAGCGATTCTCTTCTTGCCACCCCACGCAGGGCTTCATTTGCCTTGCGATCGAAGGGGAGCTTTTCTTCGTCAGCTAGTTTCTGCCAAGCCCGATAGTGGAATTCGGCAGTGTCTGTCAAAACTCCATCAAGATCGAAGATGAAACCTTGAATGTCAGGTGCTTGACCAAGTGTGGATGCTAAATCGAAACTATACCAAGTGTTATGCCATTGCAGTTTAAATTTGAGATAAGTCCAAGAGACAGGAAGGTGCGGATTTGCCACAGGTTTATTATCCTTCAGTTGAATACCGCCAAATCCAAAAACTACAGCTTGCCAGACACCACCTGCGGAAGCCGCATGAATGCCATCTGGGGTATTACCGCGATTATCTTCGAGATCGACCATGGCGGCTCGTAAAAAGTGATGATATGCCTCGGATGCGGAACCTACATTAGCGGCAACGATCGCGTGAATGGCGGAAGTAAGGGATGAGCCATAGGTGCTGTCAGTGCGAGGAGCATAGTAGTTCCAATTCTTTTGCAGCGAGTCATGGCGATCGCTGAATTCGTCACGCATCAGGTAGAGGAGCATCAACACATCAGGTTGCTTGAGGACTTGGCTCTCGTTAGTTGCGTCCATGCCAAGAACTGCTTGGATTGAGCGATCGCGAGGTTCGTAGGTGCTTAAATCAATATCTTTAAGTTGAAAGAATCCATCACATTGTTCAATTACTGCTGTTTCTTGATTATAGGAAATATAGATTTGGGTGATCGCTTCTTTCCATTTCAGTGATTGATCTGATGTAAGTTGTAGCTTTTGAAATAAGTCAGTAGCATGATCAGGAAATTCCTGCTGTAACCAATCATGGACTGCTACCGCCTTTTCTAAATGCCACTGCACCATTCTATTGGTAAAAGTATTGTTATTCACCTGCTCGTGGTATTCATCGGCTCCGATTACTCCACAGATTTCATAGCGTTCAAGATTGGCATTCCATTCCAATCGGCTCATCCAAAATATTGCCGTATCGAGAATGATTTCCGCTCCATAATCTCTCAGCCAGATAGCGTCACCCGTAGCTTGCCAATATTGCCAGACAGCATACACAATGTCGGCGCTAATATGAATTTCGCGATCGCGACACCAGATTCTTACGGCTTTGGCATAGGGATCGTTGGGCATAGACCAAAGAGGGGTTACTTCATCACCTGTTGCCGCGCTTTCCCAAGAAAACATCGCGCCTTTATAGCCACTATCAGATGCCTTACGTCTTGCGCCATTGAGGGTACGATAGCGATAGGTTAACAAATTGCGGGCGCTCGCGGGTTGAGTGAAGGTAAAAAATGGCAGAATAAAAATTTCTGTATCCCAAAAAATGTGACCTCGATAGCCTAGTCCTGATAGGGTTTTCGCAGGAATGCTGACGCGATCGTTATGGGGAGATGCGGCGATCAACAGTTGGAATAGGTTATAGCGAACTGCTAACTGTGCCTGGACATTGCCACCAATCTGGATGTCACTATGTTCCCAAATCGAGACCCATGCTTGCCGATGTGATTCTAGGAGAGTTGCATAGGATGGAAGTCCTGCCAATTTATCTTGAGCTGCTTGAACGGGATGCTCTGTTTCCTGCGATGTAAACAGGGTCACGAGCTTCTCAATGTTGATGGTTTGTCCCTTGACGACATTAAAAGTAGCGATCGCTGTGGGATATCCTGGGGTATTTGTCATTTGCAAATTTGCCTCGACATCAATCACGGTAAGCTTTGCCGCCATACCCAGTTCAATTCGCGAACCACGAGTCCGTACCTGTAGCCAAATTCCTTCGCTATCGGATGGGCGATCGCTTTCCTTTTCAATTTTGCCTTGATCTAATTGCTCCCAATGATTAAAACCCTGATTGTCAGAATAGCCATTGATACTGGCTTGCACCTCAATCTTTCCCTTAAAATCAATGGCTGTAATTTGGCAGCACAAGCCCAATACTTGAGGATCGGCAAAGCTAGCAAATCTTTCAAACCGTAAGTCTATGGTATTTCCCTTGGGGCTACGCCAACGTAGCGATCGCGTCAGCAACCCACAACGCAAGTCAAGCTGACGTTCATAACTGATAATTTCGCCGCGATCGAGCCGAAATCGCTCACCATTCACAATCACTTGCAATGAGAGCCAATCAGGACAATTAACTAGTTCCGTATAAACCACAGGCACATCATCATAGACTCCATGCACCAAGGTAGTTGGCACAGCATGGGGATAGCCCTCCTCAAAGCTGCCTCGCGTCCCCAAATACCCATTGCCAATGGTAAATACGGTTTCTCTAGAATGCAATTGTTCGGGATCGAATTGAGATTCGGTCAAAGTCCAATCTGTATAAATCAAATCTGCATAAATCAAATCAGGGGAGCTTGGAGTTTTCATTTTATCGCCGCATATGTTCTGCTAAAATCTGCTCGGCTCTGGGTTTATAGAGCAAATAGAAGAGGGCTTCTAAATAACGTTGCCGTGCTTCACGGTTGTCTGAGTAGATACAGTCCCAAAAGCTGTAAATCTTCGCTAGCAGTAGGAGCTTTTGGGTATGATGTTGCCAGTTATATTGCTCTTGAATGCGTTGAATAGCGAGAGTAGAAAGCTGAGACCAGTATTCGCGATCGCTTTGACATTGACTGAGAAATTGTAAAATCTTTTTGGCTGTTCCATCTAAATCGATGGGGTTGATATGAAAGCCATTGATGCCATCTTGAATAATTTCTAAGGAGCCGCCAAATTCAGTAGCAAAGGTGGGTAACCCAGAAACCATCGCTTCAAGAATGGTGCGCCCAAAAGACTCAAACTTAGCAAAATGTACGAAGACTCCTTGGCGATCGGCGATCGCCCGATAAACTTCTCCGATATCGCTATTGGAAAAACGTACACCTAACCAGCGAATATTCCCATGCAAATTGTATTGATAAATCAGACTATGCAGTTTAGCTAGTTCATTGGCGGCATCGGAGTTGGTGACATCGGCAACTTCTAAGGCATCCGTAACTAAAATTAAGTTGCATTCTTTCTGCAACTCTGGACTACGCCCAAAACACTCTACTAGGCCAGTTAGATTTTTAATCGTAGCGATCGTTGCCACAGCAAGGATTGGGCGTAGATCTGGTTGGGACAGATGACCCAAAATATGCGCGTTTTCCTGATTAAAGAGTAACGATTGAATGCGGGTACGCTGTTCGAGATCGCGATTTTCGATTTGATCATAAGGAAAGAATATTTGCTCATTCACTCCAGGCGGTACGCGATTGAATCTGGGGCTGAACAGGTCAATACCATTAGTGACATGATACAAATTTGGCATCGTAAAGCATTGATAGGAATCATACTGACCTACACTTTCTGGGGTTCCCATAATTTCTTGATAGGATGAGGTGATGATGAAGTCAGCCGCATTCATGCCAATTAGCTCAGCCGTAAATTGGGATGAAAAATGATACTGGGAATCTAAATCCTGCCAATAAAGGTTACTGAATAGATGCTTCGGTTTTTCTAGGGAATGGGCAATTTGGCAATGGATGGCGTTGAGACGATTAGCTAATAGCGCTGCGACCAAATTTCCATCGCTGTAGTGACCAATGATTAAATTTGGTTTGCCGCCTAGTTTGTCAATTAGTTCCCTTTCTGCATCCACCGCAAAACTTTCAAGATAGGGCCAAATCTCAGACTTGGGAATCCAATTATCGGTTATGGCTGGATTGAATTTTTGAAAGGGTACGCGCAGAAACCAAGCATTGTCAGTGCCTTCAATCTTTTCCCAAGTAAGATCGCATTGTGTTCCCATGCAATGCGGAATTAGGCGCGTGAGAACGATCACTTGAGGATGAATATCTAACAAGTCCAGTCCCGCTTGTTGAATATTCATATGCAGTTGTTTCTCGATACTGCGGGCTTGCTCCAGCACATAGGCAGCTTGGCTGCGGGTTTCTGGTAGTCCCAAGGTACTCTCTTGACCTATCCAGCCATGAATAGAGATAGATACTACGCGAAAAATTGCAGGAACTCGTGATACAAAGGCATCCAAAATCGCAGGTTCGGGATCTTCAAGTAAATGATTGAGTAGTTCCATCGTTTCGCGGGCACGCCCAACTGTATTTCCCCACCCTGGTTCAAAGCCAAGGGCTTGGAGATCGAGATGAACTTTTGCATAGGGAAGATCGGCAGCCTCCTCACTTAAAAGCTTGAGCGCGAGCTTTACCTGTTTTGCTAGTTCGATCCCTGACTCAATTTGAGTATTGATCAGTAGCTGCATTCTGTCATGCTCAAGTATATGCAGAGCCATAAACAGCGCCTCTAACCAGTGTGGGAAAGCGCTCATGAGCTTGTTGCATAGGTAGTTGCTAAGAAACGTTAGTCCCTGCCCCATATTTCGCGGATCGCTAATGCGTGGAGAGCCTTGATAGAAAGGTTTAAAGTCAATATTGAGAATATGCGGCTGTTCTCGATCAACTTGGCGATCGCGCAGATTTAGGAGTTCGTGAATGTCCATCTGGGTCTCTTTGGTGAGATCTGCGGTTAGCTTCCACACTTGTTGGCTGCCAATCCAAGCACGAAGAACTAACCAAACACTCTTCTCATTTAAGTTGTTATCTAATTTCTCATCTAAAATTAGTTCGTGGATGTAGTTGATCAACTGCCTTAAAGAAGAACTGTGATAGGTTTGAATGGGCTGTGGTAATTGTTCGCAAAGCTCCGTAAATGATTGGAGAATCTCATTCCGTAGGAAATAGCGTTTTCCAGTGCCGCGTAAATTTGCAACTAGCTGCTGTAGAGTATTTCTCTCGTCGCTATCTAAAATTGCTTGGATTAGTTTATGCATATCCTAATTCCATAATTGGCGATCGCTCTAACTTAGTTTCTCTACTGTAGCTCTCTTTTCGTGGGCGACGGGAAAATATTCATGCAGGTTCGTAAAGCTTTAAGACGTTGTGATACAAGTCATTCAACTCATACAATGCCTATACATTTCCTCAAATTTAGGACTTGCGCAGAATTTGATAGCGCCCTAAAGAGGTTAGTCCTTCAAATATATCTATCTCTTTAGGTCAATATTTGAGGATTACTCATGCAAAGTATACGTTCTAAGACGTTCTGCAACACTATCTCCATCATACATATGTAATCCTATTGGAAATCGAGATGCTAAATACATTTTTGAATTTTGGAGTAAGCCTTATATAAGAAACCATTTAAGAATTACTTTCTGCGGTCAAAAGCTCCAAGAGATCCCCCTCAATCCCCCTTAAAAAGGGGGAGGTATTAAATTCTCCCCCCTTTTTAAGGGGGGCTGGGGGGGATCTAGATCAATTCTTAAATGGTTTCTAAGCTAATACACCAAAGGCTGAGTTTGATTTTCTAAAACTACAAATAATTTAAGGAGACTTAAACCATGAAGGCAATCAATATTGGCTTAACCGACACACAACGCCAAGGCGTAATCGATTTACTCAATCAAGATTTGTCGGACAGCTATTTGCTGCTTGTCAAAACCAAAAAATATCATTGGGATGTAGTTGGGCCACAATTCATGACCTTGCATAAACTATGGCAAGAGCACTATGAAGCGCTTACAATCAATGTTGATGCGATCGCTGAACGAGTCAGGACATTGGGCGGCTATCCAGTCGGAACGATGGAAGGATTTCTGAAAATCTGTTCTCTCAAAGAACATGCTGGCAAGGTTCCCACCGCAACGGGTATGGTGTCACAATTGCTAGAGGATCATGAACAGATTGTGCGAAATTTGCGTGATCATATTGAGCAAAGTAGCAACAAGTTTAAAGATGACGGAACCGCCGACTTTCTCACTGGTTTGATGGAGCAGCATGAACAAACTGCGTGGATGCTACGCTCTTTCATTGAAGGCGAAGCTGTGGAATCCAATGGTACAAAACCAGAGATGAATAAGAAAATGGTAGGAGTATAATCGAGAAGTGGCGCTTTGCGCCACTTCTCGACTTTTTTGATTTACAAAAAAAGGTTAGATAATGTTTAAACGATCTTCTAAGTTATTTGTGGCAATATTGGCGATCGCTACAACATTCTTAATGCTCTATTTACAACCTCTAGGAGCGAATTCTATTCTGTCCGATTCAGTAACTACACCTCAGCCTGAATTGATTGCCACTGCTGCCACTGCTCCTTATCTAGAAACCGCTATTTTGGGAGGCAAACCGATTAGTGTGATGTATATAACTCGTGATGGTGATACGGTTTTAATGCGTTGCTATCCAGGCTATCAGCCGAGTATGAAGGTTCGGGCGATGGGTAGCAACCCTGATGCAAACACTCAAAAAGAAGGAGTTGTAACCTGTCAAACTACTTCAACAAAATGAGAAAAGTTTCATGATTACCGTTCACCATTTAAATAACTCTCGCTCCCAACGGGTGCTTTGGCTACTAGAAGAACTTGGACTGCCATACGAAATCAAGCGCTACGAACGTGATCCCAAAACTATGTTGGCTCCCGCATCTCTACGGAAGATCCATCCACTCGGCAAATCACCTGTGATTACTGATGGCGAACTGACTCTTGCCGAATCTGGAGCCATTATCGAGTATCTAGTCGATCGCTATGGCAACGGACGCTTGAGACCTGCTCTAGACACACCAGAACATCTGCGTTACACCTACTGGTTGCATTACGCCGAAGGTTCTGCTATGCCACCGCTATTACTTAAGCTTATCTTCGATCAAATCGAGAAGAGTCCAATGCTCTTTTTTGTGCGCCCGATTGCTCGGTCAATCACCAATCGCGTCAAAAGCTCGTTTATTGAACCTCAGATTGCACAGCACTTAGATTATATGGAAGCAGAGATTGGAAGAAATACATGGTTTGCTGGGAACGAATTTACCGCAGCCGATATCCAAATCAGTTTTCCACTGGAGGCAGCAGTAGCAAGGGCTGGACTGAACGCAAGTCGCCCAAAACTTATGACATTCTTGAATCGCATCCACAGCCGTCCTGCGTACAAAAAAGCATTAGAGCGTGGTGGTAAATACGATCTTTTGAGTTGAAGTTTGGGATATGCCTATGAACAATTTTTTGAATGAATAAAATCTTGTGGCTGAATTTGCCAGCTTAATCGTAAGCTGTAGGACTTTGAGAGAGCGATTAACAAATGAAGCGATCGCAAATAAATATTTAAATCAACAGGAGAATATATATGCAAGACCAACTATCAAATTTATTATCAGGTGCAGATTCAGCCGACGATGCTGAGAATGATGCCTATCGAGCTGAAGTAAATGGCGATGAAGCCGTTGGCGGTAGTACCGCAGTTCCTAGTCAAAATGACACGGAAGAATTGGCGGAAGCGGTGGGAATTGTGGTAGATGATAATACTCCCATTGATACCGAAGAAATGCTCCTAAAGCGCGATCGCGATCGCTGGGAATTAGATTCTGCATCGGCTGATGATAATTAATTCAGGTTGAACGCAGTTTCGGCTTTATTTAATCCTTGAAATTTATTATAAAACCTTTCATCCAGCGCTTCATCTGTGAAATTAGGTAGTTGTTATTGACTTAACAACAACAGGCAATCTACTCCGATTGAAACTCGGCATCTATAAACTCGCTTCGCGAGAAATCGCAATCTCAAATAATTATATATCTGACAAAACAAAATGAGATTCATTCAAGTTTGGCGATTCATCACCCTGATGCTGGCTGCGTTTAGTCTTAGTTTGTCGATGACACATTTGCTAGAATTACCGCAAAGAATGCAGTTTGACCAACAACTTTGGATCAGAGTGACAGTTATTGAAAATATTTATCGGTTGTTTGGTACAGTCGGTGCATTCTTGGAAATTGCCGCTATTTTGACTGCAAGTATTCTCGTATTTCTAGTTCGTAAGCATGGTTCAACATTCTACTGGACATTGGGGGGAGCAATGCTCTTAGCGATCGCATTTGTGAGTTGGATGATATTTATCGCGCCAATAAATGCGGAATTCGCTAAATGGTTGACCACTCCCATTCCATCAACTTGGATACAGTATCGCGATCAATGGGAATATGCCCATGCAGCTAATGCCTTGCTCAAGATCATCGGACTAAGCTTTCTTGTAATCTCTATACTTGTAGAAATACCAAAAAAGCGAGCGGTTTAATGGAAGATACGTTGTTTAATAAAGTGTTTCGGGACAACGAAGGCAAAATTGTTCTAGCGCAGATGCCAAACTTACCTCTCATCGTTTGGATTGTAGCTAGTTTATTAAAGCTAATTTTTACAACAGGTAAAATCAGTATTGGATTGGAAGTACTAGCTTTTGGCTCTTTGTTTACTTGGGCTTGGGAAGAATTATTTCAAGGCGTTAATTACTTTCGCAGAGCATTAGGGATTTTAGTCCTTGTTAGTTTAATTGCCTCGAAAATTTAGTGAATTAGATGACGATCGCATCGCCATCTAATTTTCACGCACAAATAGTAAAGGAATAACTGCAAATAAACGAAGAATTGCGGAAATGAAAAACACACCAAAAATCCCTTCATAATGGGCATATTGAGCCAAACCACCGCCTAAGGTTGCGCCTAAGGCACTACTGATACCTGCGATCGCAGAGACGATCGCAAAAAAAGTTGCATTATGTTCTAGCGGTGCAATACCAATCTGGATATTATTATTCCCTAAATCAATCGCCGCCCAAGTTCCTCCTAAAAATAGATGGAAGATACTCAGATATAGCCATAATTGTTCTCGCACTTGAGATATACCAGTCAGCAACCAAAATAAAGGTGTGAATGAGATCGCGATACCCACAAATATTAAGAGAGGACGATTGCCAAAGCGATCGCTCAATCTTCCCCATACCAATAGCATCAACATATTTGCACCACTGGAGAGACTACTAAATAGAGTTACCCATGTGATATCAACACCGAGATTCTCTAACATATAGAGATTAAAAAATGGCGTACTGAGATTAACAGCAAATCCCCAAAAAGCAACATAGACTAGAAAAGTGATCAGATTGCGATCTTGAAACGGTGCGATGAGATTATTAAATAGATTTCCTTGATGATGTTCTTCTTCCTTTTTCAGTTCAGATTGACATTCTACTTGAAGAGCAGTTCGATGTTTTTGAGGATTAATATCAATCATAAAGTGTTGGCAGGTCAGGCTTGCCACACCTGCGACAATACCCCCACTCAGTACCAGACCATATCCAGTAATGCTCCCACCTTGCCAATTAGAGATTATAAAACTAGCGATCGGTAAACAGAGTAAACCTGTAACATTACTAATGATGCTACGCGCACTATAGTATCGCCCCCGCAATTTTTTGGGAACTAATGTTGCGAGCCAACTCATCCAAGAAGCACTTCCCATCGCCCCTAAAATATTGGAAGTGATCACCAAAGTTAATGTCAAATAGACTAGTTCACTAGAAAGATTATCATCTGTACCTTTTAGAATAATACCGATGAGTAAAATTAACCAAAGCAGTCGCGACGGCAAAAAAATCCAGATTCCATAGTCATGACGACTATGAGAACGGTTAGATAATAATGCACCTAAAGGCTGCAAGAGATTTGCTAACATTGGCAAAGAAGCTACCATCCCAATTTCAAAGGGACTCGCACCTAAATCTATCAAAAAACTACTAAGTAAAACACCACCTGTGATATTACTAAAAATTGTTGATAAACTGCCATCAATACTTGATGCACGGAGGCTAGTACGAACGGATACCTTTATTTCTTTTTCTTTTTCAGCATATGTTTCGATGATCAAAATAAACCTAGATATTGGATGAATTGGATTGACAATGACCTTACTGAAAAAATCTCAAAAAACTTTGGTCAAAAATGAACTTTCTCATCAATGGAGAGTGCGATCGCGCCTGATTTTATCGATTCTCGTTGCTGTAATTGTTGCAGTTTTATTGCCTCATTGGTTTAGCCTATCCACACGCATTCTCTGTATATGGAATGCAGGAATGATTAGTTTTTTATTAGCAACTTGGATATTAATGATCCAAGCAAAAGCAAAAACAATGCGTCGCAACGCTCAAAGTCAAGATGAAGGACGACTGGTGATTTTGAGCTTAATTACGGCGGCGGCTTGTGCCAGTATATTAGCGATCGCGATTATTTTGAGAGAAGCCAAAGGGCAAGATATAAATATTGTAATTCCTCATGTAATTCTTGCGGTGATTACGATTATTGGTTCATGGTTACTTGTCCACACAATTTTTGCGATGCACTATGCACACGAATATTATCAAGATCATCAAATATATTGTGATACTAAAGCAGGGGGTCTAGATTTTCCTGAAGATATTGAGCCAGACTATTGGGATTTTCTATATTTCTCGTTTGTAATTGGGATGACTAGCCAAGTTTCTGATGTGCAGATTACCTCGCGATCGCTAAGGAGATTATCTTTGTTGCATGGTATTATTTCTTTTTTCTTTAACACTGCTATTGTAGCAATGAGTATTAACATTATTGCTGGCTTAATTCAGTGATTTATTAGCTTTCTATTGTAATGATTTGTAGGGTTTTAGTACAAATTATACAATTTATACAATGTACAAACATAATTTCAAATAATAGGTTTATTCCTTATAGATGTCGCCCAGTATAATTGGGCATAAAGCCCAAGAATTGATTGGTGGAGCTTCTCCACTGCCAATTAATTATTGGGCTTTGATATAGTTAAAAACTAACCTGATATCTTTTGATAAAGGTTTATATCATATTCAATCAATTCAATCAGGAAATCAATCGATCGCCTGTCATAGTAACTCCATAAGCCAGAGTTGTTAATTCATCTCTAGTAAATATTCTCAAATTAAGGAGTAAACCATGAGTTTAGAAAATAGAGCTAAAGCTGTTGCTAAAAATGTTGAAGGCAAAGTTCAAGAAACAGTCGGTGATTTGACTGGAAATAAAAAAGATCAGATGCAGGGCAATGCCAAACAAGTTGAGGCAAATGTGCGTAATGCTGCTGAAGATGTCAAAGATAAAGTCAAAAAAGCTGTTGACTAATTTGTTGAGTAGGGGCAATTCATGAATTGCCCCTACTACGATGAAATGTGGAACTCAAGACATTTCTGCGTAATTCTAAGTTTAAAACCATTACACCCTGATTGTTTTCTATGCCTAAAGCAAAATTGACAGACAACGAGATTACAACTGCGATCGCAAAACTACCTGAGTGGAAAGTGGTTGATGGAAAGTTAAATAGAGCTTTCAAGTTTGATAGCTTTGTTGATGCTTTTACCTTTATGACTAAGGTTGCTTTTGCTGCCGATAAAATGGATCATCATCCTGAATTGTTCAATGTCTACAATCGTGTTGTAATCGATCTGGCTACCCATGATGTAGATGGAATTAGCAATCTAGATATTGAGCTAGCTAAAAAGATTGACGCTCTATAGTATATGAGCTATCTCTATCCATTCGTAAATAATTTAGACTTAAATAGAACATGAAAAATCATACCCAAGATAAATTTAAGCTGGATGGGAAAATTATTGGCACGATCCATAAAGGATCTGAATTCCCTCAGTCTCCCGATCGCCCCGATCCCATTGGGAGACTAAATACCAACATCACCTTTGAAGGAATAGTAATCGAAAATTCCAATAAAGTAGTTTTTAGAATTACTGAGGTGAATGATTACGGAAATAAGCAGATTGAGCAGATCAGAGAGAGAGGAACGCAAGCAATTACCGTAGGTCAGATTTTTTCTGTTGATGAACTAACTGGATGGGATATTAAACCTATTTAAATTGAGAGAATTTGGTATGGCGTTAAAACATAAAAATGCGATTGGGATATTTCCCGATCGCCAAATTCTTGAGTCTGCGATCTCGCAACTTAGAGAGTCTGAATTTCCAATGAATAAAGTTTCGGTAGTTGTTGAGCATCTTAATTCAGAAGACACAACTATAGGAGGTTTAATAGAGCCAGTAGTGCAGTCTGAGAGACAGTTTGCACGCGATCGCACGAGCACTCAAATCGGACATGGCGCTTTAGACGCTGGTGCTTTGGGAAGCGTTGTCGGTGGTGTCGTTGCAGGACTCTCAACCCTAGCATTTCCCGCTGGCGGAGGTGCAGTCTTATTAGTGGGAATGGCAACGGGAGCCTTTTATGGTGCTTTATCAGGTGGATTGCTAGGAGGTGCGATCGGCGCTGGTATTTCCGAAGAACAGTCTAAACATTACAGCGATCTTTTGGCGCAAGGAAATTATTTAGTAGCAATCGAGGGCACTGATACTGAAATTGATCGCGCTGCGTTGATTCTGAAGAATGAAAACATTCAAGATTGGATAACTTTTGATAAGTTCTAACATTAGGTTCTGATGTTGTGCAGATCGAAGTAATTCTTAAATGTTTGCTTAAATACTTGTTTTAGGATTTCTCAAAGAAAACGGAGTGGCAATTCATGAGTTGCCACTCCGTTTCCGTCGTTTGCGTAAATCGTAAATGTGCTATTTTTAAGAAGAGGTTACGGGAAAAAATTGATGATTGCTAATCTTCAAAAGCAGTTCTTCTCACCTGAAGAATATCTGACATGGGAAGCAGAACAACAAGTTCGTCATGAATATATTGATGGTGAAGTTTATGCGATGGCTGGCGGAACTATTGCTCACAACGACATAGCTTTGAATGCTTACAATGCACTCCGAGGGCATTTAAAAGCGATAGGCTGCCGCATTAATGTTGCTGATGTTAAGGTGCAAGTTAGCAATGCAAAAGCCTATTTCTATCCTGATGTGGTAGTCATTTGTAATGAACAAGATCGGCGATCGCGTCAAGTTATTTCCTTTCCAAAACTGATTATAGAAGTTTTATCACCAAGTACAGCAGGTTTCGATCGCGGAGATAAGTTTAAATACTACCGCCGTTTTCCTACTTTGCTAGAGTATGTCTTGATTGATGCTGAGAAAATTAGCATTGATGTTTATCGTCGAGGGAATGCTGGTAAATGGGAATTAACTAGCTATCCAGAGGATTTTGCCGAAACTGCTAATCCTGATTTTTTTGAGTTAACTAGTATTAATTTTCAATGCTCCTTATCGCTAATTTATGAAGATGTAGAATTATCCGCAATACCAGAATTAGAAAGCCTTTTGTAGTATTTTTACCAGCAAACTTATGAAATTTACCGCTTTAAACGATCGCCTGCATAACTATCTTTTGTCTGTTACCTTAAGAGAGCATCCTCTCCTCAAGGAACTACGTCACGAAACTGCGAACCATGCTAGAGGCAATATGCAGATTGCTCCAGAGCAGGGTCAGTTAATGGCTTTATTGATTCAATTGATTGGGGCTAAGAAGACCTTAGAGGTGGGCGTATTTACGGGTTATAGTTCTCTTTCCGTTGCTCTCGCATTACCTGAAGATGGGAAAGTAATTGCCTGTGATGTTAGCGAAGAATATACCAGCATTGCCAGACGCTATTGGCAAAAAGCAGAAGTTGCTCATAAAATCGATTTGCATATCGCGCCTGCGATTCAGACCCTCGATCGCTTACTTGCCGAGGGTCAAGTAAACACCTTTGATTTTGCCTTCATTGATGCGGATAAAGAGAATTATGATGGCTACTACGAGCGATCGCTACAGTTGGTGAGGAAAGGTGGCTTAGTTGCGATCGATAATGTCTTGTGGAACGGACGAGTGATCGATCCAGAGTTTCAAGATACTGATACTTTAGCAATTCGCGCCCTCAATGAGAAGTTACATCAAGATCAACGAATTTCTCTATCGCTATTGCCTGTCTCCGATGGTTTGACTCTTGCTTTAAAGCATTAGATCTCAACAAAATAAGCGATCGCCTTTTGCTGTCATTAAGTGCGATCGCCATATACAGTTTCATGGTTTTCGTATTTCCGATTCTTTCTGCTTCTATTTTTAACGTGATGTGTAACCAAAAGATCGCGTTGATATATGTAACTAAAAGTATCTTTTTGTATCTTTATTGCTCTAAATGAATAGTGCCTAAGAAATTCTAGCTAATCTACCTATTTAGTGCGATCTCCAATATTGTAGGTTGGGTTGAGGTAACGAAACCCAATATTGCCTTTATTTCTTACCTTAATATTTCCTCGCTAATAAAATCGGAGTTCTCACTTCGTCAGAGAGAGATTGCAGTGACTCGACAATGAGGTTATCATTTCTCATAGTTGGGTTGCTTTCCTTAACCTAACTATGAGTGCGCTCGCTGATCTTGTAGGTTGCTGTGTTTGCTGGCTAGACATTATCACAAACGTCTGTGTTATCTGGGGTTTCTGTTGCAATAAGTAACTATTTAACTGGACTTACATTAACGAGAGGCTTAGTATGAACGATTTTGAATATAGAACCGTTTATATAACGCAAAAAGAATACATCAGTAGTCTTGCTGATTTATTGAATCATCCAAATGTACCTTATGTTTTGGAAGGTATATGTGGTTTCGTGATCTATGAATTCTATGATGAAATTTTTAGATTGTATCATACTTTTAATATAGATGTTCAGATGAAGGCTAGCAACGATCCTGAGATTACTCAAAGAGCTAGAGATTTGCGCGTTGAAAGGGAACAATTACTTAATCCTATGTACTCTAGTTCAGAGGCTTTTGATAAGTTTGGATATAAACTTCAATGTATAGATTTGAAGATAAGGATACTGAATGTTCAAAAAAGTTACTGGAAAATTTATGAATTAATGAAACTTGGTAGCAGTAGAATTAACGGAATCGATGTAAAACATCATCCTTTCCCAAACGACATAGAAGTTCGCATAAAACTTTATAGAAAAATCGGCAAAAAGACTAAAAATTTGTACGATAGTTTACTGCTTGAATGGCAAAACTGGATGAAAGAGCATCATGCAACCATAAGCCTTAAAGGAGCAATATTTCAAGAGAAAGAAGTGACTCTTGCTCTTAATTTGGGAGAAATATATGAGGACTATTTGGCGATGTTACTTGTCACTTTACGTCATTTTAGAAAAGAGTTAGCAATTAGGGATTTTAGTATTGATTGGGAAGATTAGACTACCTCGCCTACCTTGTCAATAGTTCTTTAATTTCTTTTTAACCAGTGATTATCTCTTCTATCTATAAAAGTGCGATCGCTGATCTTGTAGGCTGGGTTGAGGTGACGAAACCCAACATTGCCTTTATTTCTTACCTTAATATTTCCTCGCTAATAAAATCGGAGTTCTCACTTCGTCAGAGAGAGATTGCAGTAACTCGACAAAGAGGTTATCATTTCTCATAGTCGGGTTGCGTTCCTTAACCCAACCTACAAGATCTACCAATGTTCCTTATCGCTAATTCACGAATATGAAGCGATCGCACGTTCTACTGATGAGTTCTAAGTCTCCAATAAATCTAGCAATTGACGCATATCATCAAAAACTAACTTAGCACCTGCGGCAATTAACGCCTCATGATGGGAAGAGTGGCGATCGCTTGGCGCGTAACCCAACACCCGCATCCCTGCGGCATGACCCGCTTTTACACCCGTTACCGAATCCTCAATCACCACACAATTCTCTGGCGCATAGCCCATCTGACTAGCAGCATGGAGATAAACATCAGGAAAAGGCTTAGGGCGATCGACATGGTGACAGCTATATAACTTTCCATTGAAATGATCTAACAATCCTGCTAATCCTAAAACTAAGTGGATATGTCGAGGACTACTATTGGAGGCAACACACTTTGGTAGGCTAAGCTCCTTTAATACATCGGCAATTCCCATAGTCGCTTGAAGTTCTTGTTTTAAAGCAGCGATTTCTCTTTCTTTGCATAATTCCAACCATTCAGTAGGAACCGTTCTACCGAAGATTTGCTCAATCATCTCCAGACAAGTTGCAAAGGATAGTCCTACAAATTTTTGAGTGACTTCTTCATGGGTAATCGCAAAACCAGCTTCCGTCAAAGTCTCAGCAAAAACACGATTTACGATGATTTCACTATCAACGAGAACTCCATCACAATCAAAAATTACCAGTTCCAAATTCGACATAAGGTTAATGAGTAGTTACTTTTTGCTATCAATAGCTTAGGGTACAGAGGGAATCTGTGACGATTTTGTTTTGCGATCGCTCCAACGGATCAAACGAACAAAAAATATGTATTTTAGGGTTGCAATTTAGTCAATATTTAGATACTCTAATATTTAGTTTAAATAGTTAGATAGCCTAATTATTTTATTACCTTATTTTTAAGGAGCAGTTTTAACTGTGGCTAGATTGCATGAAAATATTGATCGCTATACCAACCAAGCGCCCGATCAAGTAATTAATCAAAATCAAGACGACGAATTGATCCTAGAGACGCGATCGCTGACGCGAGATTTTGGGCAAATGCGGGCGGTGGACAATGTAAATATTCAGGTCAAAGCAGGAGAAGTGTTTGGCTTGCTAGGCCCCAATGGTGCGGGCAAAAGTACCACGATTAAAATGCTGACGACGCTGTTGCCACCAAGTTCGGGAAGCGCAGCGATCGCAGGTTTAGATCTAACGCATCAACCATCGGAAATTCGTCGGGCGATCGGCTATGTGCCGCAGTCTCTCTCGGCTGATGGCAGTCTCACTGCCTATGAGAATCTGCTGATTTTTTCTAAGCTTTATGACATTCCCCGCAAATATCGCGAATCACGCATTCGAGATGTATTGGAATTTATGGGTTTGACAGAAGCGGCGCATCGGCTGGTGCGTCAATATTCAGGTGGGATGATTCGGCGCTTAGAAGTTGCTCAGTCGATGTTGCATCAACCGCAAGTTCTGTTTCTCGACGAGCCGACGGTGGGCTTAGATCCTCTTGCGCGGAGTTATGTTTGGGCTTTGGTTCAGCAACTGCGCGAGAAGTATGGAACGACGATTATTTTGACCACGCATTTCTTAGAAGAAGCAGATAGTTTGTGCGATCGCGTGGCGATTATGCAAGCTGGTAAGGTCGTAGTGACGGGCATTCCCAGCGAACTCAAGGCAAATCTCGATCAAGAAAATGCCACTCTAGATGATGTATTCATCCATTACACGGGCGATCAAATGACAACAGGAGGAGGAAGTTATCGTGAAACATCTCGAAATCGACGCACGGCTCAACGATTGGGATAGTTTGTCAGGCTCAAGACGTTTGCGAAGAAGAAATCCTTGGCAAGCGATCGCGGAATTTGTCAACAAAACCTTGGTAATTACAGAACTAGAAGTTCGCAAATTGCGCCACGATCCCACGGATTTAATTGTCCGCGCCGTACAGCCTGTATTGTGGTTGTTAATTTTTGGACAAGTGTTTACCAGAATTCGCGGCATTCCCACCAATGGCTTGCCATATCTAGACTTTATGGCGGCAGGAATTCTTGCCCAAAGCGTTCTCTTTGTTTCGATTTTTAGCGGCGGTATGTCCCTAATTTGGGAAAGAGATTTAGGACTAGCCCAAAAATTTCTAGTTAGTCCTACACCCCGCGCTTCCATCGTCTTGGGTAAAGGGATTGCATCGGGAGTGCGCTGTTTATCACAGGTTTTTGTGGTTTATATCCTATCTTTTGTGTTGGGAGTTCAGCTTAACTTTGGTGCGATCGCAATGTTAGGGGTTTTGCTAATCGTGTTTCTAGGAGCAGCTTGCTTCTCGATATTTTCGATTATTGTTGCCTGTGTGGTTAAGTCCCGTGAGGGCTTTAACGGTATGGGTCAACTGATGACCATGCCCTTATTTTTTGCCAGCAATGCCATTTACCCCATTGAGATCATGCCATCTTGGTTGCAAGTCATTTCCCATGTTAATCCTCTTACCTACGAGGTTGATGCCCTGCGCGGTGTGATGCTGCTAAATGGTACAAGTCTTTATGGTTACTGGTTTGACGCAGCGATACTGCTATTAGTCCTAATTGCGCTGACCTTTATTGGCGGTCGCCTGTATCGTAAAGTGGGAATATAAGGCGATAGAATGACTTTGAACATCATCTAAATAAGTCAAGAGTTAATCGTCTCATGGGATCGCCAAAATCTACTCGCCAAAAATCTTCAAAATCAATTGCTCCAGAGATTGACTCTACGATATCAAAGCAATGTGCCGCGAAGGTTATGGAAACAATTCCCTTGGTGATGCGATTTATTCGGGCGGATATGCGCGATCGCAAGGCAACGGAATTATCGGTTCCCCAATTTCGGACTCTTGCCTTTTTAGATCGTAACCCTGGGGCTTCATTGGCAGAACTTTCCGAACATTTAGGTGTAACCTGCGCCACGGCTTCGGCAAATACGGAACGCCTCGTGCAACGCAATTTTGTCCATCGCTGCGATCATCCCAATGAACGTCGTCGCGTTTCCTTGAAATTGACGACGGAAGGAAAAGATCATCTCGATGCTGCTAGAGACTTAACCAGAGCCTACATTGCCGATCTGCTGGACTCACTGAGTGAGGAACAGATCGCCAAAATCGATGACAGTTTAGCGCTTCTATATCAAGTTTTTGAATCAAAATCTACGCCGTAAAGCTTTGGTCTTTACGGATAAGCATACAAATAATCATGAGTCCTCATCCGAAAAGCTCCAAGCAACAATCTCCCGAAATTAACCATACTTCCGATCATGCCGATCCCTTTGCCGCTTTAAAAATTCGCGATTTTCGGCTCTTTGCGATCGGACGCATCCTCATTTTTACTTCCTTCCAAATGCAGACAGTGGCTCTTGGTTGGGAGATTTACGATCGCACAGGTTCGGCTTTAGCTTTAGGTGGTGTCGGTTTAGCCCAAGTTACACCGATGATTTTGTTAACTCTATTGACTGGTCACGTTGCCGATCGCCACGATCGCAAAAACACAATTCTATTTGCCATTTTTCTCTCGACTCTCTGCTCCCTTGGACTTGCGGCAATTTCCTATGGGAAAGGTTCTATTGCTTGGGTCTATGTCCTCCTCGCTTTGATTGGTATTGGTCGCGCCTTTCTCAAACCCGCCAGCGATGCTTTTATCTGGCAGCTAATTCCCATTGAAATGTTTGCCAATGCCGCCACATGGAATAGCAGTAGTTTTCATCTTGCGGCAGTTGTGGGGCCAGCGCTCGGTGGTCTTGCGATCGCGGTTCTCGGAAATGCTACAGGTGTCTATCTATTTGCGGCTCTTGCTGCTTTCCTTTGCTTTGTTGCCGTAACCACTATTCCCAAACGTCCTGTCACGTATGCTTCAGAGCCAATCTCTCTCAAAGCCCTATCCGCAGGTTTCAAATTCGTTTGGCACAATCAAGTTATTCTCGGTTCCATTTCCCTTGATCTATTTGCGGTGTTGCTAGGCGGTGCAGTGGCGCTCTTACCAATTTTTGCTAAAGATATTCTCCACGTTGGCGCTTTAGAACTAGGTTTTCTCCAAGCCGCACCTTCGATTGGTTCATTAATGATGGCAGTAGCGATCGCGTATTTACCACCATTTAAGCGATCGGGATTGGCGATGCTCTGGTCAGTGGTCGGCTTTGGGATTGTCACGATTATATTTGGCTTGTCGCGTTGGTTTTGGCTTTCCTTGTTAATGCTGTTCTTGAGCGGCGCACTTGACATGATCAGCGTCGTCATTCGTCATACCCTCGTCCAGATTCGTACTCCCGAACATTTACGCGGTCGAGTAGCGGCAGTGAATAGTGTCTTTATCAGCGCTTCTAATGAACTCGGTGGATTTGAGTCAGGATTAGCAGCAGCAGCTTTTGGCCCCATTATGGCTGTAGTTAGCGGTGGTATTGGCACGATCGCTGTAGTATTTGCGACCCTCTGGCTATTCCCCAGCCTCAAGCATCTCGGCGCATTGGCAGATTATCGCGAACCAGATTTGGAATTAGTTGAAATCGGAGAAACAGAAAATGTGGCTTAAAGCGATCGATCATATTCAACTTACTTCTACACCTGATTTAGAAACGGCGATGCTTTTTTTCTACGTTCGGGCTTTATAGCAAAGAAAGGGATAGTTAGGACAATTGACAGAAGGCTTGCTGTACGGCATCCCATAAACTTTCATATTGTCCAATAATCATACTGACATGATGTTTTAACCTTGCCAAAAATTTCTCAATCTTATTTAAGTCAGGAGAATAGGGAGGCAGAAATATCACCTCACATCCTGCTTGCGCGATTAATTGGTTAATTCTTTGCTGAGGATGAAAACTAGCATTGTCGATGACCACTATTTGCCCTGGCAATAATTCTGGGACGAGAAATTCCTCTATCCATTTACACACTAAGCCAGTATTACAGTACCCCTTGAATAGCATAGGTGCAATAATCTCGCCATCTCGCCAACCACTAATCATGCTCAATCTCTCGGTACGATGTCCTAATTTGGTAGCGTGAAATCTCTCAGATTTGTGGCAGTATCCATAGGGATAATCAATCGTATTATCGATACCTGCTTCATCAACATATACGAATCTTTCTTTAGCACGAGTGTGTATCAGTTGCTTAAATTCTTGTCGCTGTTGCTCGTCCCTTTCTTGGTAACCGTAAGTTTTTTTACGGGTAAAGTTGAGTTTCCGCATTGCTTTTCCGATAAGCACTCGACTAACTGGTTTGACCCATTTTTTCGACATTTCTTTCTGGGTCAAATGGGCACTGGTCAGTTAAATCGTGAGGGAGTGAAAGCCCCGTAGTGAAAGCAACTCCAGCATGGAAAGCGGTCGATGATATAGCCCGATCGCCATAGCAGGAGTCTTATTCTTCCATAAGCTCACATGAGGTCTCACCCAATTGTGAACTAATCTTTGTACGGTGACCGTTCGTTGCAATCCCTTCGTATTCTTAGCATATAGGTTTTGTCTACGGCGATAAGCGCTACACCTCCTTCTCAAAGCACTGTTATTTGCTTCATTGTGATTGGCATGAACGTCACTCTTATCGCTAATAGCCGTATAGGGATGCTCTGGTTTGAGCCATTCGACACGCCGATTGCCCTGTGAACTTTTAATTTTGATGGCAACTTCTAATCCATGTCGCCATACTTTCCGATGTCCATACTCACGACTTACTTCGGTCGATTTGAGGTAGACACTTGCCATTTGCCATAGTTGTTGGGCATACCGTCTTTCGCCATCGGTAAACCATCGGATGTATTGACTTGCCTTTGACCATTGCCATGCTGTTTTGGTTGCTTTAGTAAATAATTCAGTGGTTTTGAGTCCTACCTTGGCAACAATCCAATAGCGACTCCTACGTTCAATGAATGTCACTGTCCATCCTTTTGGCTCTGAGGGGGGGAAGGTTCTCGCCTACGCGAGTGTAAACCTCATCTCCCTCGACTGTTATATCCCCTCCTGCTGGGGCATCTGGACTCCATTGCTGTGATTGGGTTGCCAATTTTTGCTCCCATCTAATGATGCTGACATGGGATTTTTCTAGTACTCTCCCACTGGCTTTGATTCCCATCCCTTCACTCCTCATCTTCAGCGCTAAGGATACGACACTTGCTGGTGTTCTCAGCCTTGACATTGGCGTTCCTGTCCTTTCACTAAATCTCTTGCCGCATCCTTTACACAAATAGTTCTGGATAGCTTTGCCATCTTGGTGGTGATGTTTGCCGTTTTTGATTGTCTTTTGGCTCTGGCAGTGGGGGCATTCCATACTTTTTTCCTTTCCTCTGCCTCTATTTTCTCATACCACTAATTCAATGACCAGTGCCCTGTAGATGGTGCGTGGTGTATTGAGTTAGTTCATAGCTTTCTTTTCGCACGAACATTTCCTGAAGTGTACATACACATTATCGATTCATCCATGTTTTGACTGTCAGCACTCACCATTATTAGAAGATGAGATCGGCTAGAATATATTACAAAACTACACATTCGCAGGAGTTTTATGGATACTATCGACTTAGAAAAGCTTTTTCAAAGAGGCTACTACGTCACACTAGGCGCTACTTCATCACTACTTGAAGTAATCCAAGACCCCACCAAGCGCGAAGAAAATCTCAAAAGGTTGGGGCGCAGCTTCGATGAAATTACTCAAGAGCTTGCTAAAAAGGGTGTAACCACGGAAGCTGAGGCTCGTAGCTATGTTGATAAATTTATTGCGCAGCAGGTAAATGGTAGTACTAATACCACTAGTTCTGAATCGGCAGGTTTAACCACTGTAACCACAACTGCTAAGACCGTCGATGACAATGCACCTGATGGCACATCTGAGAAATCTGATAAATCAGTTAAAGCAAGTATGCGTGATGAGATTCAGGAACTCACACAACAGCTAGCAAGTTTGCGATCGCAACTAGAGCAATTACGCTCAAACTAAAGAAGAAGAGGCGCTTTAGCGCCTCTTCTTCTCTGGCAAAATGGCATTTAATCAGTGGTATAGCTTGAGGCTTAAAATCGTTAATGGCATATAGCGATTTTGATCTAAAAAAGGTTAAACAGAACCTCGGAGTCAATTGAATAGAATAGGACTTACGCAAGAACCATAGGAATAGAAAGATTTTTAAGTTGGGATTTTAAATAATCAGACAAAAGTCCAGATTTAAGTTGGTAAATAGTGTTACCCAATTGAAAAGCTAAGCGTTTAAGCTGATTCCAAACGAGCATGGCACAGGCGATATGATTACGCTGAGTTCTGGACTTGCGGCACTGGCAAGACTGAATACCCGTCAATTGTTTGAGTTCACGATGAAATTCCTCAATATTCCACCTGATGGAGCAAATAGCATGTACTTCAGGGGTAGGGTAGTTGTTTGCTATAGACTAATCCTTGCAACATATCAGATACATGGTCTAGTTTGCTTTTCCCATCGCCTTTGGGGTCATAAATCCGATAGTCTACTACCCAAAATTCATGCCGTTTGAAATTGACATAGATACAGATGACTATCCCAATCCCTTGCACGACTCCATGCTCATTACCACTGTATTGCCTTTGTGCCATCTCAATCTGCTTGGCATGACGTTTGTCTAACACTGTGTCATCAAACAACATGTACATGTACTTGGCTTCATCCGTAATACCAATTCACAAAAGTGTGACAACACTTCTTTGAGTTAAAAAGCAAACCCTGTAAGGGTTCTAAAAACACAAAATGGCTACGCCACTTTGTGTTTTGGTATAACGATGCTCGGTTCTACGTTTTGCCAGAGTATCCTTGGAGTCAGTTTTTGTCCTCTCATATATCGGTTGATTTGGTCGTGACTGTATCCCTCTATGTGTTTCGCTAAGTTCGTGATCGTATAGTTTATCTGGCTACTCAGCAGATACTGGCAATAGTCTAGGATGCTAAATTTCTTTGCCATTTGGCTTTGCCTAACTCTTCTTCCTTTTTACCTCTTTTCCGACACTGCGTAAGTCCTATAGAAGAGAAAAATTTTTCTCTTCTATTCAATTTTTTGACATCAGTGCATATCTTAAAGAGCTTAGTACAGGACAAAAAGTTGCAAAAGTAAGCGGGAAGGGGTTTTATAAAAGATAACCACATCACAAATCAATACTTCGGACATTTTGAAAAATGAGAACAAAAAAGCTATTCATCGTATAAGGTGCAAGTGTTGAACCAAAGCACCAAATGAATAGCATTACAGACATACAGCAATTTGTTTTCAAACCCGCCACAAATAAAAATATACAATCTATTGCGGGGCTTCGCCCTGCGCCCCTTTTTGTAGCAGGTTTGATCGACAACTGCTGTAATACCGAAAGTAGCAAGCAAAGCACAACGAAAATTCCTGACAATCCTATTTTCGACAATCATGGTGATATGTGGAAAAGTGAACTTCACAAATCTGAGCCGATATAGCGAAATCAACGAGCGCACCTATCGACGGCAGTTTACACGTTCATACAACTTCATAAAAGGGAACGCAGAGATCATCGCAAAAGCGATCGCAGCAACAGCCCGCCAGATCATCGCGATAGACTGCTCATTTGTGCCGAAAAGTGGCAAAGCAACTTATGGAATCGAGTATTTCTACAATGGAAGTGCAAGCCGAGCCGAAAAAGGATTAGAGATATCAGTAATCGCGATTGTCGATGTTGATACGAAACAAGGATATGCGTTATCAGTACAGCAAACACCACCCGCCCAACCAGAATCAAAGAAGACAAGGATAGATTTGTATCTTGAGCAACTAGCAGCGACCAAACCCTACTTACCGAAATTAGCAGTACAACATGTCGTCAGTGATGGGTTTTACAGCAAAATCAAGTGGGTTGATGGTGTCGTTGCACTAGGATTAGATGCAATTGGCAAGCTGCGTTGTGATGCGGATATGCGCGGGTGCATCTCAGTTTTGCAAGCCCTAAATACGCTTAGGATGAGAAGGAGAGAAAAAACCATTAAGATAGGCAGAGCGATGTTTGAGGACTTGAGGAACATTTTTTGAAGCCCATTGTGCTCCAGAAATTTGTCCCCGCCGATCAATCTGCTTAACTAAAGATTCAACAGCACCAGAACCAATTGGAATCGATTGATCATGAAAGTGTCTGTAGCAAGGAATGCGATGCCAATGCTTTTGGATATAAGCCAAGAAATTCTCAATACCTGAACTTGCAGATGATTGTAGGATATCCACTGCCTGAGCTAATTCACCGTTCCATAATAATTGTTTGATCTCATGCTTTAGCTGGTCATTTAAGTCGGTTTTCCAGAGATTTTCGACCAAGTGATACCAATCTAAAGTTTCGCAACGTTGTTGAGCATTGCCAATCTTGCCAAATAGATTCCAAATCCCATCATGCCCATCACCAAGACAGCTAAATATTTCTGGCAAAGGTTGCTGATTTACCCAAGATACCAAATCTTCATTCTGCTGAAAAAATGCTCCTACGACTTCAGTATCAAGGTTTACGGCTTTATAGTCTCTCCACACACTCGGTTCACCTTTTGGTGTACGGATTCTGATTTTCCCACCATCAATAGCCATTGATTCAATCCACTCTGTGGCAATTGGTTCTGGTATCTCAACCTGATGGACTAACCTCTGTTGTTTACTGTGGGATACTTTTACCCCTGTCAATCCTTCAATGTCTTCCTCCGCCCTTGCGTATGAACCGTTTGCACTCAATAGTAAACAACATTTTTCTAGCTGTGGACTCATCTGGCTATAAGCCCTGATTCCGAGTTTCTTTGCCTGTTTCTCGGTTATTGTCAGTTTACCCAAGCAACTTTTTATTTCTCTTCTCCTACCAGATTTTGTTCCCGTGCTTGCTTCGATAAAAAAATTCCGATATCTTTACTAACACAGTTTTGCATTTGTTCCCGCACTGCTATTTCAATGCCTTCTAGGCTTGTTAATTTTTCTGGCTCCCGACTCTCAGTGTCCTTGTATAATATGGCTGCTATAGCTTGCACATGAGCATGAATTTCATTCTTTTCCGATTCAGTCATGGCTTCACCTCTATCTTCTAATCCTTAAAATTATCCATCTTTATTACTCCTTTTTTATCCTAAGTATTTATACTCATTACAAAATTGAGATGCACCCGATATGCGCTATGTGTATACGGGTGAGCAGAAACCCTTTGGGAGAAGGCGCAAGTACGATAATAGGTAGTCCTAAAAAGGAAAGGATGAGAGAAGAGGTAAAGAAGCATTGTAATAATGGATGAAATTCCAAATGGCTCCAATGTGATTTTCTAGCTTCTTAGAAAAGGATAAGGTTTTTCTAACCAGTCTTGATACTCGTTGTCGTAAGGTACAGTTGAATCTCTCAATATAGTTGGTCTTCCCGTTTCTTTACCTACAGCCCTATGACGCTTGCTGGGTAGTACAACAGGATAAGACGAGTAGAAATCAGTGTAAACAACTGCACATTGGCGATAGACGGCAGGCAAAGATTGCCATAACTTCTGAGCTGAATCGCCAGAGCGATCGCCAATATAGCAACCCACAATTTCATGAGTTTCAGCATCAATGGCAAGCCACACCCACTGTTTATTCCCTTTGCTGTCCACAAAAGACCATAGTTCATCCATCTGTACGGTCAAACGACGTTTGGGTTTAGGTTCTACCTCTACCTGTTGAACAATATTTTCGTATTTATCATTGACATAACTTTGTAACCATCGTTCTGACACCTTGAGCACTCTGGCTATTCCAGATAAAGGGATCTTTTCTAGTAGTAGTCGTTCTAGAAGCTCATAATTGTCATGTATACGCTCGGAAACTCTCTGCCACTGAGGATTTACTACAAATTGGCGACCACAATCACGGCATTTATAATTTTGTTTTCCGTGCCGTGTACTACCGTTTTTAACTACTGATATAGATTGGCAGGATGGACAAGATGGTCTCGTTTCGGTCATTACTTTGCTTTTTAACAACTATCTAAAACATTCTCCTACATCCTTTCCTTTTTAGGACTACCATCATTTTTGATGAATATCTTCCTAAATGGAATTATAGAGCCATTCCTCAAAATAACTGAAATGCATAAGTTATTTATTTTTCATTCCTTAAGAGTTTTGCGTAGTAAAACTCTTAACATAAATTCTGTTGCGGATTTGAACGAAAATAGCTGTGGCACACTGCCAACATTCTTTTCCATTTACTTGTTGACTTTTAAGACAGTATCTACGGGAACCTTTAAATTTTGGTTAGGGGCAATCCCCCCGTGGTTGCCCTGCTTCGCTACCTGCAAGAGATTCATTATCTTTGTTCCACGTAACATCAGTTCTATAAGTATAGATAAATGTTTAGGTAGAGAGTAGAAAGTTCAAAGAGTGAAATAATAGGTTCATTGAGAAACAAAATTAATTTTGTTTCTCAGTGAACTAATAATGCAAGGTGAATTTGTATGAAGCACCAGCCATTAGACTTATCAATTAAGCTAAGTGATTACAGTTATCAAATCATTCAACAAAACTTTCAGAAGATTGTCGAACAAGAAAAAGCCATCTTTGAAGACAAAGATCCCGAACCGTTGCATCAGATGCGAGTCGGGATGCGCCGTTTGAGAACAGCTATTCAAGTATTTAGCTCTGCAATCGTCTTACCAAAGGCTGTAAGCAATCCATCTATCGGAAAAATCGCTAAAAGTTTAGGAGCAACCCGCGATTTAGATGTACTTCAACAAGAATTGATAAACCACTATCAGCCTTTGTTAGGTAATACAGAACTACAGAAGTTTGATAAGGTTTTGAAACGTTTGCAGAAAAAACGCGATCGCAGCTTTCTCGATTTACAGAAGACGTTGAATGGCGATCGCTATTACGACTTAAAGCAGGGTATCCAATCTTGGCTAGATCGCCCCAGATATACAATGATCGGCGATTTGGTAGTTCGAGAAGTTTTGCCCGACTTGCTACTTCCATTAATCTGTCAACTTTTTCTCCACCAAGGGTGGCTGGTAGGAACAACTATTCGGTCAGAAAAAGTCACCATGATTTCTATTGAAAATTTTGAGGAGTTGCATCAACACCTAGAGAAATTCGTTAATGATCTCCATAACCTACGGAAACAAATGAAAGGTATTCGCTATCAAGCGGAGTTCTTTTCAGGCTTTTATGAGGCTTCATACCTTGAGAGAATTGAGGAGTTTAAGTCGATCCAAGAAATCTTGGGGCAACTTCATGATCGCGAAGTCTTGCGTCAGTTTTTAGAATCGACATTGAATGCAGATTTGGCAAAGGTGCTACCCACTGTAAACCAGACAATGCAGCAGGAGCAAATCACATTTTGGCAAAGTTGGCAGCCGATCCAGCAGCGTTACCTCTCCTTGGAATTTCGCCAATCATTGCGATCGCTACTCTCAACACCGATAGATATTGCACATGCATAACTAGAGCATCATTGCTATGAAGTTCTTGAGCCTGAGCCGCCGAAAATATTGTAGGCTTTATACACTTTTCAGGAATACCTTTAGTCATGCTGATACAATGACATCGCAAGTAAAAAGTACCCAATGCAAGAGTAATGACTACTGAATCTATAAGTACAACAACTTTACTGGAACGGTTGAATTGGCGCTATGCCACGAAGAAATTTGATGCAACTCAAACTATTCCTGAAGCTACATGGCAAGCACTGAGCGAGTCTCTTGTCCTTACTCCTTCATCCTATGGTTTACAACCTTGGAAGTTTTGGGTGATTACCAACCCTGCAATCAGAGCAGAACTTAAGCCTGTTTCTTGGAATCAAGCTCAGGTAACTGATTGTTCTCATTTTGTCGTTTTTTCGATCAAGAAGAACTTAACCTCTGAACATGTCGATCATTTTGTTGAGAGAACTGCTGAAGTCCGTGGAGTTCCTCTCGAATCCTTGGAAGGCTACCGTAACTTGATGGTTGGCGATGTAATACATGGTGCGCGGAGTTTAACTGTGAACGAGTGGGCAACCCGCCAGACTTATATTGCTTTAGGTAACTTTATGACTTCTGCCGCTCTTTTAGGTATAGACACCTGTCCATTGGAAGGGCTAGATCCTGCTAAGTACGATCAGATTTTGGGACTACCTAGTAAGGGCTATGCCACCGTAGTCGCTTGTGCTGCGGGATATCGCGCCAGCGATGATAAATATGCGGAGTTGGCAAAGGTACGTTTTATTAGTTCTGAAGTAATTGAAACTTTAGCCTAATCTCTCTATTCCAAAAGAATAGACCTGCTAAAGGTTTTCTCTCTGGTTTTTAATTATGCACAGCTAATTATTAATCGTTTTAGCTACAGCTATATCTATAAATATAGTTGTAGCTAAAACCATGAAGATCGCGATCGCTATTTATCGATCCGCAGTTTTGATCAAGTCCTCTATGGCTGAACGCGCTGATTGTGTTTTGGTATAATACCAAAACACAAAGAAGAGGCAACAGATGATATAAGAGAAAAAGGAGAAAGAGGATAAAAAAATGGCAGGGGTATATAGATTAGAAATAAGTGAAAGCGAAGAAGATCTAAAAGAGATGCTAGGGCGGCAGAAAACAGGCTCAGATAAAGAACGAGTGCAAGTATTGTACTTACTGAAAAGCAAGCAAGTTGGT